>NZ_JBHHMJ010000099.1:0-21818 GCF_042136455.1 Stenotrophomonas sp. 3diitr2024 | reverse complement strand
GGCGCGCCCGGCGCTGGAAGCGCACTGGGTTAGCGGCCGCCCGCCAACGAGGTTGAGGCGGGCGGCCTGCACATTCCTGAATCCGCTCAGGCTCGGCTCAGCGCCCCCCTCGCGATGCCCTCACTCGGCCACGCGGTCCTTGATCCACTGTGCCCGCGGCAGTACCTCGATGCTGCCGACGGCATACTGCTGCAGCACGTCGTCCGGCCCGAAGCACGGTTGCCAGCCCAGCTCGCTGCGCAGGCGGGCACTGTCGTAGACACGGTCGATGCTCAACGGCAGCGGCCAACCACGGCGTTCGAACTCGGCCAGCAGCTGCGGCGCGCGACGGGCCAGCACGCTGCGCGGGTGCGTGGCCAGCTCCAGGCAGTCCTCGCGCCGGAACGGCGTCGGCGCACAGGCGAGGTAGCGCGCGAACGGGGCGCCTTCGTCGAGCAGCAGTGCAGCATGTGCGCTGGCCACATCGCGGGCGTCGATGCCGCGATGCAGGCGGAACATCGCCATCCGTTCGGGCGGTTCCGGGAAACACCGGCCCATGCGCAGCACGCGAACGCTGAAGCCCGGCGTGGCGGCGGCTTCGGCCAGGGTCTCTGCCTGCAGCTTGGTACGGTGGTAGATCGTGCGCGGCAGCGGCTCGGTGTCTTCGTCGATCCAACGGCAGCCACCGGCCACCACGGCATGGCCATACAACGCAGTGGTGCTGGTCAGCACGAAGCGCCGTGCTCCTGCTTCGCGTGCAGCCTGCAGCAGGTGTGCGGTGGCCTCCACGTTGATCTGCTGGAACACCGCATCCGGCACCAGGCCGACATGCGGGGCATGCAGGGCCGCGGTATGGATGACTGCATCCATGCCCTGCACCGCGCGCGCGACGGCCTGCCGATCGCTGACATCGGCAATGATGCGCGTGGTGGCAAACGGACTGCGGTCCAGCCCCACCACTTCGTGGGCGGCCGCCAACGCACCGAAGATCGCGCGCCCGATGCGGCCGGAACTGCCGGTCAACAGAATCTTCATTGAGTCCATTCACTCGAAGCGCCCGGGAACTACCGGGATGCTTCGATTCTAGGCATGCAATCGCGCATCCGCGATAGGACAGCCATGCAATCGTGCGTTCATCTTGACGACTTCGCAGGCGCCAGCAGTTGCCGCGCGATGAACAGCGGATCGTCGCCGCCGGCCACATCAGGCCTCACGCCATTACGTTCCCAGTTTCCACCGGTGCGCAGATTGATGGGTTGCCGGTCGGGAATACTGATCTGATAGCCATCGGGCAGCAGCACAGGATCACCGAACATATGCGCGGCACCGCCACTGCGCGTGCCGACAATCCGCGCGCGGCCCAGTGCCTGCAGCGAATAGGCGACGAACTCGGCCGCCGAACCGGTGCGGCGGTCGATCAGCACCACCAGCGGTTTCAGGTACGCAGGCAGGCTGGCACGCGGCAGCAGTACCGGCGTGCGCCGGCCGCGCTGGTCCAGCTGCTGCACCGCGTCGATCTTCGCGTCCAGCAGCGTGCGTACCAGCAGGTCGGCACTTGCATCGTCGCCGCCCCCGTTCTGGCGCAGATCCAGCACCAGGCCATCGGTGTCGGTCAGCAGCGCAAGGGCCGCAGCGAACTTCGGGCGCGCCAGATCCAGCGGATAGAAGGTACTCAGCCGCAGGTAGCCAATGTTGCCCTCCATCACCCGCACCTCGCGCACGCCGGCACCATTGCTGCGGGCATCGGCGCGCCAGGCCATCAACCAATCGTCCTGGCCGGCCGCTGCGTCCACGCGTTCAACGTGGAAGTGGCCATCGAACATGTCCAGGTCCTGGTTCAGGCGTGCGCTGAACGCAACCGGATCCGAACAGCTGTCCGCATAGCGCTGCTGCACCGACCAGGTGCGTAGGGCATCGGCGATACGGGCGCCCTCCGCCTCGTCAAGGTACTGCGCCTGCACGGCGGTGGCCGCCGCGCGCAGCACTCCGTCCTGCGCCGGGCAGGCCGCTGCCAGCAAAGCAGCGAGCATCCAGGACACGGTCATCAACCACCTCCGCGTTGAAGATATATAAGTGCTTATATATCATCCTGGTCATGGATCTCCAACACGCCACGCTGGGCACCCTGCTGCGCGCCCTGCTCGACCAGCTGGACCCGGCGGTCGAGCAGGCCTACCGGGACCTGCAACTGGACTACCGGCCCCGCTACACACCGGTGCTGCGCACGCTGATGGCGCAGGGCCCCTGCCGGATCAAGGACCTGGCATCGGCCTGCGGGCTCAGCCATTCGGCGCTCAGCCAGACCGCGGCGGCGATGGTGCGTGATGGTTGGCTGCACGCGTCCAGCGGCGACGACGGACGTGAACGCATCCTGCAGTTGAGCCCCCGCGCACAGCGCGCGATGCCTGCGCTGCAGGCGCAATGGCAGGCCACTGCCGTAGCGGCGCGCAGCCTCGATGCCGATCTGGGGCAGCCGCTGGAGCAGGTGCTGCGCGACGCCCTTGCAGCGCTCGCACAGCGGCCCTTCGCGCAGCGCCTGCAGGACGCCCGCCGGCCCTGAAGCCTTCTGCTCTGCGGCCATTTCGATTTCGCTGAGGAAGGTCCAGCCGCCGTTGCCCAGGCGCAGCTCCAGCGTGCGCACTGCGCGGCCGGCTGTCCGGCCTAGGTGAAGGGTGCAGTTCGTCCTAGCCACGCAGGGCGGCGCGCGCAGCAGCGTACCTGCGCCGTGAAAAGCAGTACGGTGCGGCGTGAAGGCAGCCGCACCGATGCGGACACTCCGTTAGCCGGGCACCGGCAAGGATGAGCTTCCCTTCCATGCAACGGGAGCCTTCCCATGGCCGGCCAGCACCACGGCACTTCCCATCGTGGCTTCGCCTCGATGGACCAGGACAAGCAGCGCGCGATCGCCGCAAAGGGAGGACGCGCCGCGCATGCGTCCGGCAATGCACATGAGTTCAGCCCAGCCGAGGCACGCGTGGCCGGCCGCAAGGGCGGCGAGGCGATCAGCCGCAACCGCCAGCACATGGCAGCGATCGGCCGCGAAGGCGGGCACGCTCGCCACGCCAATGCACGGCAACAGCGGCAAGCGGCCGAAGCGACGCCAACGAGGGACGGTCCACAACGCCAGCAGGGCTGACCGCGGCGCGTTCAGGCGCGCCTGTGCTACCGGAGCAGCCCGAATGCCGCGAGCAGGGCCAGCACGCCGTTAGACGGTCATCGTCCCGCGCGCACCGTCAGGCGTGGCTGAGGCACCATCCACCGCTCAGGCGTGGGCGAGGATGTTCAACAGCCGACCGAACGGATCGCGGACGAAGAAGCGCCGCACGCCCCAGGGTTCGTCGGCCGGGCCATATTCCAGCGCGATGCCGGCCGCGCGCATGCGCTGCAGCACGTCCTGCAGATTGTCCACTTCGATCGACAGGTCCGGCACCGGCGTGCCCGAGCCTCCTTCACTGGCGAAGCTGACCTGGGCCAGCGCACTGCTCTGCCCGCCATGGGTGACGATCCAGCCATGGTCCATCACCACCGGCATGCCGAGCAGCTCGCCATAGAACGCAGCGGCACGTGAGGGATCGGACGTGGCGATGTTGGCGACGACACGCTTGACGGCCATGTTCCACTCCACCAGGAAGAATGTGTCGAGACTGCCCGACCTTGCGCACGAACAGAAGAGCCCCGCCACGGACGAGGCCCGTCTTCAGCCGAGCATGGCTGGGCTTACACCGCGCCGCAGCGCTCCATGACACATCGATCGTATTCGTACTGGCATTCCATGGCATCACCACCACCGGACACACATGCCTGGTAAGCCTTCCAGCAGGGCAGATCGCAGGGCTGGACCGGTCCGGCCACGGCCACCGAGCCGCTGCAGGCCAACGCCAACACAACACCGGCGATCACTTTCCTGAAAGTACGCATCGACATCGCTCCTTGATTAGCCTGGTGAGCCCAGGCCGGGCCACCTTAGCGCTGCACACGGGACGCTGGGTGAAGGCCGATGCCGCTCGACTCAGCGGTGCAGCAACCCCAGCACACGCAGCTGTCCGGCCAGCTCATCAATGTTGCGCCACGGCAGGATCGGCGAATTGCCGCGCTCGTCCGGCGGGTTGTCCGGCAGCGCATCGGACCAGCCACCGGCCCCCACAAGCGGCAGCAGAGGCCGCTTGTGCAGCCAGGCCAGGCAAACCTCCGAGATCGTACCGGCGCGCCCGCCGATCACGATGCAGGCATCACCGGCCAGGGCCATGATCAGGTTGCGCGCATCGCCCATGCCACAGGGCACCACCACCGTGGCGGGCCAATCGGCTACCGGCATGCCGCTTTCCGGGATCACGCTGAGCACCTGGCCACCGGCGGCTACTGCCTGCTCGGCAGCTACCCGCGTAGCGGCACTGCCACAGCCGCTGACCAGCGTGATGCCCTGCACGGCCAGGAAACGCCCTGCTTCAGCTGCGCGCTCGAACGCGTCGCTGCCAGGATCGGCACTACCCAATATCGCCAACTGTGGTTTACGCAATGCGTTACGCATGGACGGCCCCAAGGCCTCGGCAAGAAAGGTCGCGGTGCCCGGCCCGGCGGAGCCACGTCTTGCACCGATCACAGAAGATTAACACGTTCATAAAAATCCCTTCACATTACTGGGGGATATCGCCATGCCTTTGCGTTAACGGCCTTGATGTCCGTCAACCAAGGAAGTTGTCCGATGAATCACCCGCTGTACGGCCGTTCGTCCCGCTCCCTGTCGCACCGCCCGCTGGCGCTTGCCGTCGCCAGCTCGCTGCTGCTGGCCGCTGCACTGCCGGCCATGGCCAGCGAATCACTCGAGGCCTGGCAGCAGCAGCGCCAGATGCAGGCTGCATGGGCACAGCCTGCTGCCAACGCTGCACCCGCAGCGACGGCCGCTGCACCTGCCGCCAGCAGCACCGCCGTTCTTGGCAACCCGGGCGATCCGGCCAGCTGGCGCAGCGATGAGTTCAACGCCGATTGGGGCCTGGGTGCGATGGGCGCGGACTACGCCTATGCACGCGGCCTGACCGGCAAGGGTGTGCGCCTGGCGCTGTTCGACTCGGGGTCCGCACTGGCGCATCCGGAGTTTGCAGGACGCAATACCTCCAGCATCACCATCGGTGCCGACTGCCCGACGCCGGGTGTGGTCGCGGGGACCGGTGCCTGCGGGCAGACCCGCGGCGAACAGCCCGGCTACAACTACTATGGCCTCGGTGCCGGCGTTCCGGCCGCACTCGCGGCACGCCTGATCGCGGCCGGCCAGCCCTATGGCTTCAGCTACGCCGACCACGGAACGCATGTGCTTGGCACCATCGGCGCAAACCGCAATGGCACCGGCATGCATGGCGTGGCCTTTGGTGCGGATCTCACCGCCGCCCGCGTGTTCGGCGACACCTACTATGAGTGGCGCCTGGATCCGGACAACTACTATCGCCCGCGCGCGGTGTACCGCACCGATCCGGATGACGCCGCCACGCTGGACATGTATGCACAGATCCAGGCGCAGGGCGTGCGTGCCATCAACCACAGCTGGGGCATCTCCACGCGCAACATGACCGCCGCCGCGCTGGACCAGCAGTACGCCAACATCGGTGCCGACTACGGCGTGTACGGCAGCATCTACGCCAGCAATGGCGATACACCGGGCTCCACCCTCATCCAGGTCTGGTCGGCTGGCAACGGCAGCGGCGCCGTCGCCGGAATCACGGCCGCCATGCCGCGCTGGAAGCCCGAACTGGAACCGTACTGGCTGGCCGTGGCCAACGTCCGCCGGCCCAACGCCGCTGCGGGCGAAACGGACTACGTGATCGATGGAAGTTCCAGCATCTGTGGCGTTGCCGCCAACTGGTGCATCTCGGCACCCGGCACCGACATCGTCAGCACCATCGTTTCCGGGGATATCCAGGGCCGCATCGAAAACACCTCCGCCTACGTGCGGCTGATCATCGACAGCGAGAACACCCAGTATGTCTATGGCACCAAGACGGGCACATCGATGGCGGCGCCGCACATCACTGGCGCGCTCGGCCTGCTGATGGAGCGCTTCCCCTATCTGGACAACGCCCAGGTCCGCGACGTGCTGCTGACCACCGCACGCGACCTGGGTGCAGCGGGCATCGATCCGATCTACGGCTGGGGCATGGTGGATCTGAAGAAGGCCATCGAAGGCTATGGCTCGCTGCGCGTGGACACCAACGTGGTGATGAACCAGAAAGCCGGCGGCCTGAAAGTCTGGGAAGGCGATGCCTGGGACAACTGGACCAACGACATCGGTGGCCCTGGCAAGCTGACCAAATCCGGTATCGGCTGGCTGCGCCTGAGCGGCAACAACAGCTTCAACGGCGCGGTACTGCAGGACGGTACGCTGGAATTGAACGGCACCAACACCCTCACCTCGGCAGTCGAGGTACAGGGTGGCCAGTTGCTGCTCAACGGCAGCCTGGTCTCCACCGCACTGACCACTACCGGTGGCGTGAGCACGGTCAGCGCCAGCGGCGTGCTGAACAACAGCAACCTGGTGATCAGCGGCGGCGTGGTGTCCTTCAACGGCACGCAGACCGGCGGCACCACCACGGTCGGCGCCAATGGCCTGCTGAAGGGCGTCGGCACGCTCGGCAATACCCGCGTGGACGGCCTCATCGCGCCGGGCAACTCGATCGGCACGCTGACCATCAACGGCAACTACGTGCAGGGCGCCACTGGCGTCTATGCCGCCGAGCTGGCCCCGGGTGGCCGCAGTGACCAGTTGCACGTGACCGGCACCGCCACCCTTGGCGGCACGCTGGTCGCGCTGCCGGAGCCGGGCGTGTACTACCTCGGCGAGCAGTTCAACTTCCTGCGTGCCGACGGAGGCGTCAACGGCCAGTTCGCCAAGACCGACTTCAGCGCGTTTTCCCCGTTCCTGCAGTTCAGCCTGGCCTACGGTACCAACGGCACGCGCATCGACGTCGCCCGTGGCGCTTCACTGACCACGGCTGCCAACACGCCCAACCAGCGTGCAGTGGCAGCGGCCGCCGACCTGCTGCCGATCGCCCAGGGTCTGCCCAAACCGCTGACGCAGCTGTTCCCGCAGCAGCTCGGAGGCGTGCTCGACGGCCTCAGCGGCGAGCTGCATCCGGCCACGGCCATCGCCCTGGTCGAGGGCAGCCGCTACGTGCGCGATGCCGCGTTGTCACGCCGTGCCGGCGCCGCCGCACCCGGTAGCGACGTGGGTGACGCGACGGGTGCATGGGTGCAGGCCATCGGTGGCAACAGCAAGCTGGACGGTGATGTCAACACTGCCCGCACCGAAGCCAACAGCAACGGCCTGCTGGTCGGCATCGACCGCGAGTTCTCCGGCTGGCAGGTCGGCGTGTTGGCCGGCACGGGCCGCACCGACGTGAAGCAGCAGGAGCGTCGCGCCAAGTCGAAGATCGACAACACCCACTTCGGTGCCTACGCCAGCCACAACTGGGGCGGTTTCGGCCTGCGCGGTGGTGTGGCGTGGAGCAAGCACGAGGTGAAGAGTACGCGTGATGTCGCCTTCGCAGGCTTCAGCGACAGCCTGAGCGCGCGCTACGACGCCCGCACCCGCCAGGCCTTCATCGAAGCCGGCTACCGCTTCGGTGGCCCGGAAGCCGGGCTGGAGCCCTACCTGCAGGTCGCACGTGTCGAAGTGGACCTCAAGCGCGTCAACGAACGCGGTGGAGCAGCGGCACTGCAGGGCAAGGTGGACGATACCGGAACCACGATTGCCACTGCCGGCGTGCGCTTCGACAAGGGACTGAAGGCTTCGTTCCAGCAGGAGAGCTGGCTGCACCTGCGCGGTGGCGTCGGCTATCGCCGCGCTTCCGGTGATCGCAGCCAGCTCGCCAACCTGGCCTTCGCCAACGGAAGCACGACGTTTGCGGTCAACGGCGCGCCGATCGCCGACAACGCGGTGGTGGCCGAACTGGGCCTGTCGGCCTGGCTGACCGAGCGCCAGCAGCTGGAACTGGGCTACAGCGGCCAGTACGGCAGTGAAAGCCGCGACCACAGTGCGAATGTGCGCTGGTCGGTGCGCTTCTAGTTCCCGTCACGTGTTCTCATGAAGGATTGGGGCGGCCTGATGGCCGCCCTTTTTTTATCACCGGCCGAGGCTAGCGGCAGCCGCGCAACATCGCCGCGGCGACCAGGCTGGCCACTGGCAGCAACAGCCCATAGGCCACCAGCGGCCATACCGTATCGCCCGGCAGCAGCACCGTAGCCAGTGTTCCGAAGCAGGCCACGATCAGGCTCTGCATCGCGTAGTAGAGCGCCACCGCCATACCCGACGCATCGGCAAACTCACTCAACGCGCCGTTGGCAGCCACCGAAACCACCATCACCAGCCCCACCGCGATGCCCCACATGGGCAGCACGACGCTGGCGAATGACAGTGGCAACTCCGCAGCGAGCGCCATCAACAACACACCCGCCACCATCACGCACAGGCCACGCACGAATGTGCCAGGCACCGCCCAGCGCGCGATGAACGTCTTCGCCATGCGCGACATGAGGATCATCACCAGTGCCACCGTCGCGAACGCCAGGCTGAAGGTGATCTGGGAGTACTGCATGCGCTCGACCAACACGCGCGGTGCGATCGAGAAGAACACGAAGAACGTGCCCATCGCGGCACTGAATCCCAGCGTGTAGACCCAGAAGGCACCACTGCGAAGAATTTTCTGCAGTGCCGGTCCAGCGTCCCTGCGCCCTGCGGGTCGGGTTTCCTGCCACAGGCGTTGCGCACGCAGGCCGGCGACCAGGCCAAGCACACCCAGCAGCACGAAGATCGCACGCCAGCCTGCTGCCGCAGCCACCAATGCACCCAGCATCGGCCCCAGTGCCGGCACGAAGGCCAGCATCGAAGCGAACAGTCCATACAAGGACGCCCCCTGCGGTGTATCCGCGTATACGTCGCGGACGGTGGCAAACGTCGCTACCAGCGCTGCCGACGCGCCAATCGCCTGCACTGTGCGCCAGGCCAGGAAGAACCCGCTATTGCTGGACAGCGCCAGCGCAAACGAGGCAACGGTGAACAGCAGCGCCCCCAGCAACAGCACGGGGCGGCGCCCGATCCGGTCGGACAACGGGCCGAACAGCAGTTGGCCGACGCCGAGCACCAGCAGGTAGATGCTCAGCGTCAATTGCACCCGCGCAGGCGATGTTCCCAAGGCGCCGGGCATCAAGGGCACCACAGGTAGATAGATATCCATGGCCAGCGAGGCCAGGAGGTCGAACGGCGCCATCAGCGCAATGGCCGATGGCAGGGTATGGGCCCAACGCGGGGCCTGTCGATTGAACATGGGGAGTCTCCGCCCAGAGTGAGTCCGGCGGTGATCCATCCACTTCGCATGCATCGCAGGGATGTTCACCGCAACAACGTCTGCGTCGTTGTTGCGGCTCAGCGAACTGTCTGCGGACCGTTCCCGTTGTTCATGGTGCTCATTGTTGGCAGTGCGGAACCGGCAAGAGTGTAGCAGCGACCGATTCAGGGTGGCCGGGGCAGCGGTGCCGCCCCGGCCGCGGCGTCCCTGGGGAGTGGGGCGCCGCTGATCGTCAGGCCGCCTTCATCGCATGCTTGCGCGCGCGCATCACGTTGTGGCATTCCTGCACTTCCGGCAACAGCTGGGTGACTTCCTGGCGTACCGCCGGCGGCAGCTCGTTGTCCTTCAGCACGTCCTTGAACGCGCCCAGCAGGCGGTCCTCCGACTCTTCCAGCTCGGCCACATAGCCATAGTTGGTGTCACCGAAGGCTGCACGCACCTTGCCGTAGAACTGCTGCATCGAACCCACCACGGTGCCATGCTCGGCCGGCTTGCCGCCGCTGGCAGCCACCGAACCACTCAGCGCCGCGACGATGCGGCCCTTGACGCCGGCGATGCGGGTGAACAAGGCCGACAGCTCGGCATCCTTCACCTTGGTCGCCGCTTCTTCATAGAACGACTTGCCGTCACGAGCGATCTCGATCAGGTCGTTGAGGCGATGTTCGATGGTGGACTGGGTGCTCATGGCGTTGCTCCTGTATCTTCGTTTCAGGGGAGAAAAGCAGCTTCGACTGCGCTGCCTGCGTATCCACTGTGGACATGCTTGTGTGGTTCCCGGGTGAGCAGCGATTGATACGCACATCACGTCACTCAACCCGCACTGACTGCTTCACGCCACAGTGGCGCGTGGATCACATCGAGCGAGCCCGGGCAGGCTCACCAAGGTACGAAAAGGATGATCAGCACGATCACCAGGACCGCGGCGAGCGCTCCCATCAGCACGTTTCTCTGGCGCCAACTGGGCTTGGGTTTTCCGGGGGTATTCATGCCTGTTACCTGTCTCTGCGGATGACCCCGGCAGACTGATGGATCGGCGACGGTGCGTGCGTGCAGGACACGTGCAGGCGACGTGCAGAGCACCGACACCCATGTCGATTTCCGGCACACTCGCTCGTCAGATCATCAAAGCCCTCCTTGATTGCGGACCCCATGCCTCCCATCCTCACCGCCTTCGCCACCTCCCCCGACCGTGGCCAGGGCCTGGCCCGTGACATGCGCGTGCGCTGGGCACTGGAGGAACTGTCGGTAGCCTATGACGTACAACTGCTCACCTTCACCGAGATGAAGCAGCCCGTACACCTGGCACGCAATCCGTTCGGGCAGATTCCCACCTGGCAGGAGGGCGACCGGACCCTGTTCGAATCCGGCGCCATCGTCCTGCATCTGGCCGAACAGCACCCCGGCCTGCTGCCGCGCGATCCGGACGCCCGCATGCGCGCGATCATGTGGATGTTCGCTGCGCTGAACACGGTGGAACCACCCATCATTGAGCGCTCCATGGCCTGGGTGCTGGAGCGCGAGCAGCCGTGGTACGCACAGCGGCTGCCGATGCTGGATGAGCGGGTTCGGGCGCGACTGGCGCAACTGTCGACATGGCTGGCCAAGGCGCCGTGGCTGGACGGCGATTTCAGCGTGGGCGACCTGATGATGGTCTCGGTGCTGCTGCGCCTGAAGAGCAGCGGGCTGCTCGACGAGTCTCCGACGGTGGCCGCCTATGTGGCCCGCGCGACGCAGCGGCCCGCCTACCAGCGCGCCTTCGCCGCGCAGCTGGCGGTATTCCAGAACGGGTAGTTCCACGCCATGCGTGGAAACACTCAGCGCAAGCTGCGCCGGCAGGCGGCCTGCACCAGCATCAGCTGCGCCACCAGGATCAGCATTGCGCAGCCTGACAGCAGCCACGGGTCGATGTACCACTGCCCATTGAAACTGAAGTCGCCTGCGGAAATGCGTTTCCAACCGTTGAAGTGCTGCATCGCTGCCACCACGAACGCGAAGCCACCCGCGGTGTACGACAACCAGGGCACGATGAGGCTCCCCGGGCGCGCGAACAGCGTCAGCAGGCCGAGCACGCCGATGACCGTGCGCTGCACGCGGCAGTACGGGCAGACATAGGCCATCCCGCTCCATTCCACCGCCCAGGCCAGCAGGCTGACCAACATGCCCGCCACTGCGGCGGCGTGCAGGACTTTCGGCGTGATCGTCATGCCACTCTCGTGTGCCATCCCGTGCTCCTTGGTTGAAAGACCCGGGCAGGGTAGCAGTGCTGCAGCGTCATCCCTTCTTGATGACGGTCCGCTTGCCGATGGTGCTGGTCTTGCCAGCGGTCGGCCTGGCCAAGCCAGGAATCAGGAAATCGGTGACCTTGTGGCCCATCGACACCTTGGACGCCAACCAGCGCGGCATGCGCCCGCGACCGGTCCAGGTCAGGCGCTTGTATTCCGGGTCGCGATACTTGGGCGCGACTTTGCCGGATTTACGGCGGACGGCTTTTCGGGCGGGCGCAGGTGTTTCCGAGGCTTGGCCGCCAAAGAGTTCTTCAAGGGTGTAGCCGGCTTCGGCGGCGGCGGCCTTCAGCATCCGCCGCACCGCACTGGCCGGACGGCGGCTGGAAATCAGCTGTTTCCGCTGTTCAGCGGCAACCACCAGGGCACCCAGCTCGCGAAGGCTGAGCGATTCAATATCGATCGTCATGCGGGAAAGGTCTACTGCAGCGCGGCAGCTGTCAAGGCGCCCTGCCCGGCGCGTAGACACGGGCTTCACCGCCGGTGGGCTCCGATCGCCTGCGTCGGCCATCTCCGAGGACCTCGACGTGAGCACTTCATCGCATTCGCTCGCCTACCTGCTTGCACGCATCCTGCTGATGGCCCTGTTCCTGGTCTCCGGGCTGGGCAAGCTCGGCGATCTCAGTGGTACCCAGGGCTACATGGAGGCAATGGGAGTTCCCGGCATCCTGCTCTGGCCGACCATCGCCTTCGAAATCGGCAGCGGCCTGTGCATCCTGCTCGGCTTCCAGACCCGGCTGGTGGCGGTCGTGCTCGCAGGCTTCAGCCTGGTCACCGCTTTCATCTTCCACCACAACTTCGCCGATCAGACCCAGCAGATCATGTTCCTGAAGAACCTGGGCCTCGCCGGCGGCTTCCTGCTGCTGGCGTGCACCGGGGCGGGACGTTACAGCATCGATGGGCGTGGGCGGCGCGGATGAGCGCGCGGCATGCCGCCATCACCCCTGGCCCATGGGCGCGACGCGCCGCAGGCGCAGGTTGCGCCATGTCGGCTGGGAGCCGCGAAAATCCACCGCTTCGCCATCGCTGGTGAACAACAATCCTGGCTCCACCTCAGCAACCAGGCGGATGCCATCGATGTACAGCCAGCCGTGTCGTTGCTCCAGCACAACGAACATCGATGGTTTGCCCCATTGGTCAACGCGATAGCGTCCCAGCCAGGGTTGCCAATGGGGCGCCTGCGGCCCGGTGGGCCCATCGATGGGATCGTTCTGGTCCAGGCCATCCTCGCCGTTGCTGCATTCCAGGTACGCCGGCAGCATGTCCGTCGCCGCATGGTAACGGTACGTCGCAACCTCTCCATCGGTGTCCACAGTGAAAAGTTGATCGCCGTCGATGGCCGCAAAGCGGGTACCCTCGGCGTGCGCCCCTCGATGCAGTTGCAGCTCCCCGTTTCCGGCAACCCCGATCTTCGCCTTGCCGCTGCGCCCGATCCAGCTTCCCGCCATCTGCTGCATCTGGTCCTGGTTCAACCTGATCGGCGCCAGGCTTGATAGGGGCACACGCGGCTGACGGGGCCCGAAACGCGCCGACAACAGCTGATCGAGCAGACGCTCGCCGATGCCGTACCCCGCAGACGTCGCGCGATTGAACATCGCGGCAAATCCAGCGTTTGCCTGCCTGCAGTAGGTGAACACGCACCCGAATCCGAAGCCCCCGCCGCGGTGGTGCAGCAGCCGCACCGGTGTACTGCCGTAGAGGCGTTCGCTGCGCATGACACCGAGCCCGTAGTCGCCGCCCAGGCCGAAACCATGCATCTCGTCCCAGAGACGGGGCTCAAGCAGTTGCTGCGCACCGGATCGGCCGCCACCGAGCAGGAAGCCAAGATACTTCGCCATGTCGGCGGCACTGGTCCACACGCCTCCCGACACCACCAGCGGCGTCACCGGCGGTACCTGCGTATGGCCTTCCTGGGTTCCCAGTGCCCGCACCTTGCTTGCCAGGTAGACCGACGCATCGGCCGTACTGTCGTGCATTCCCAGCGGCTCGAAGATCCGGCGCTGCAGCCAGGCCGGATAGCTGATGCCCGCAACCTGCTCAAGGACATGACCGGCAAGGTCGAAGCCCAGGTTGGAGTAGCGATAGCGCGTACCCACCGGAAAGCGCAGCCATGTCTGCGAGATGCTGCGGACGTGCGCATCAAAGCCCGGCGACGCCGGTTCGTAGTTGTTGCCCAGGGGCGCCTCGTGCGTGAATCCCGCGCGATTGGCAAGCAGCAGGCGCAGGCTGATGCGCTCCTGTGGAGCATGCTCGAAGCGGCTGCGCACCGTGAACGACGGCAGATAGCGGGTAATGGGCGCGTCCAGATCAAGGATGCCGTCCTGCACGGCCAACAGCACCGCCACCGCCGCGAAGTTCTTCGAGGTGGACTGGATGCTGAACATCGTGCTGGCGTCTACGGGCACGCTGCCCTGGCCTGATACGTGACCGAAGCCTTCAGTCCAGCGCACCTGCCCGCCTTCGACCAGGCAGACGGCAGCGGCACCGATGCCGCTGCCGTCCATGGCCGAGCGGATCACGCCGCGTTCCGCGTCGATCAGGCTCGCGGTGGTGACGCTTGGCCGCGCTGGGGTGGCAACACCGGTGGGAATGAGCGTGGCCGCCGGAACAGCCGCGGCATTGGCCAGGAAGGTGCGACGACTGAGCGTAACAGGCATCAGATCACTCCACTTCAGGATGCCGCCATCTTCCCGCCAGCAGAAATGGCAGGGCATGTGTCATTCGGCACAGAGTGCGGTGATCGATGGCGCTGCGCCTTCGCTGGCTGAGCAGGCCTCAGCCCGGAGGGTCCGGCAAGCGGATTCCCTGCGCCGAAACAAAGGCGCGGGACTCGCTCCAATAGGCCTGTGGCGGTTCCCGCAGCTCTGGTCGCGCCCAGTAGTCGTTGCCATGCAATGCGCTCATCACATGGCACCAGCCCTCACGCGGATCGTGAACCTGAAATCGCCCGCGATGATGGCGCGGATGATACGCGTAGTGACCAAGCGCCTCCTGGCGCGCTTCATCCGGCGAACGACCCGCCTGATGGACCAGCGTCCATGCACGCATGTGGCGTGCATGCGCGAGCGCGCCCAGGTACTCGTCCTCATCCAGCAGTGGCACCTGCTCACCACGGGCCAGGCACAGTGCGTCCGATTCGGCTTCGTAGTCCAGCGACGGCTCCGCCAGTTCCGGGTGCTGCTGCCAATACCTTTCGCCCTTCATGTGCAGCATCGCCCAGTGCCAGGGCTCGTCGTGGAAGATCAGCGCGTGTTCGTATTCGCGGCCGGGGCTCTGGTCGGGATAGCGCTTCCGTGCCTGTTCGAGCGCCTGCGCCTCGGGCACCTGGCCATAGTGAACCAGGCACCAGGCGAACAGGTGCCGGCTGTCTTCGATTTCGGTGGTGAAGTCTTCCACCGGTGTATCGGTGTTGGGCATGGTCGATCCCTGTGTGCGGATCAGATGGTACCGACGCTGCAGGGCGCGCGGGGCGCGGGGGCAATGAGATCTGCAACAGATCGTGCGAGGTCGCGTGGGGGCCCATCACGATTCGAATCTGGAATCGACGGATTATGGGGCCTCCACAGCGCTTCCACGCGCCTCCACAGACCTTCCAGCCGTAAACCACGCGGCTGATTCCCAGGCCCCGCGACCATCTTCGCTCATCTTTGTGCACCTCCTTCCGCTGACATAAGGTCGCCGAGCGGTCGCCAATGGGCGCAATGAAGGGAATGCTCGGAGAGAACGGACTGGCCACCTTGCCGATCGGCCAACGGGCCTCGGATCCAGCGTCGCATGGTGTGGGCTGCCCGGATGTGCGGAAGCTCGCCGGCGGTGGGCCCAGGTTCCGCTACAGATACACCAAGGCCAACGGTCAACGCGATCGCGTCGCGGCCGCACCAGGAGGGAGGGCGCAACCTTCGCGATGAGATCGCAACTGCGGCGGCCGCCGTCGGGCTAGCGAGAGAACAAGCCAATTGCTACCGCGGCACGGAATGGCCATTTTGCCACTCATGCGCTCGCCTTCCGAGGAAGGGTATTTGTCGCTTTACGTCCACCGATGCGTGACTGAGAACACGCAAGAGCAAAGCGTAGCCCGCTGCAACGAATTTCTGGTTGAAAGTGAATATCACCCCGCAATATGAAATCCCGGGAATCGAGAGGCAGGGGATCAGCGCCGAAATCAGCTATCACCACGGCCCGAGGTCAGTCCATCGCAAAGCTCCGCGACGACAAGGGAAAAGGAATCAAGTGAAGATCAGTAGAATTCTCATATATGGAATGTTCGTCATCGGCGTAGTCGCAACCATTTCCTGGTTGGCCTGCAGACCATCCGATGTCAGAAAGCAAAGGAGATGAGGTTCCTCTCAGTGAAAAAAGCACTTCGTCAACGGATATCGCATCTGAATCAAGCATTCATCAATCCTTGCGTTCGCCACACCAATCCATCGAATCAACAGTGGCTTTGGGTGGCAAGGCATTTCTGCTCAAGATCGAAACACCTCACTACGAAGGCGACGCCTCGGAATACATTGACAGGCGCATCGCGGCTGCACGGGCCGGCGATGCCCAGTCGAGCTATGAGATCCATAACCGCATTGCCAGTTGCAAGCGGGCGCTTAACTCAGGTGATGCCGATGAGTACAAGGCCTACGCATCAGTGGAAATCGGCCAGGAGATTGGCCACTGCCAAGGGCTGATAGGGCGAACGGAACTCGGAGATGAGAATTGGCTCTCTCTTGCTGCCGCCCAAGGGTCGGTCGAAGCGAGACTGATTTTCGCCAAAGACCCGAAAGCCATCATTGGAAACTTGACTGAAGCGCTCAAGGATCCGGAACGGATAGCCAATTATCGAAGGGATGCGATTGATTATCTAAATGAGTCGGTATCACAGGGAAGCGTCGACTCGATTGAAGCCCTTGCTGACATCCATGACCGAGGGATCATTGCCGACAAATCCCCTGAAAAGAGCCTTGCATACTGGCTCGCATATCAGCGCGCGCACCCCAATAGCCAATCGGCGGCATCCATTGCGAGACTCTCCAAACTGTTGCAGCCCAACCAGATAGAGCGATCCAACGAGATGTCTGAGGCCATATACAGATCCTGCTGCTTGTAACCCAACAGAAGTTTCCTACTCACCCAACATGGCGCACGATGAAAGCAGTGATTTCGAAGAAATGGTTGATTGCAACCTCCCTGGTTGTCGCGATTGCTTCCTCTTGCCCACCCATAGCTCGCCCCTTCCAACTAAACGAATAATCTAACACTGCGCGAAATCTCCCAAAATCGCTATCCGGTGGGGATTCCGACCCGTGCATCACAAGACGTTGTGCTAGATTCGGGACAGTGTTCCTGGCGCGAGAGGTACCTTCATGGATGCATGGCTCGACAAATGCGCTACTTCATCAAGGCGCGGAGATCGGAGTCACCTCCGGCTTGCAGCGTATCGCTGCCTCTCAATAGCCGTTTCAGCGTTGATACTGTCAGCGTGTTCGAGCGGTGCCTCACCAACCCCATCGCATAAATCTAATCAAAGACAGTCCGTCAAATCAGGGAGTGAAATTGGTATGGAGCGATTCAAGAACGACATCGAGCGCCTGTCTAGTGTACGTTTTGATGATGTCGACGCGTTAAATGAACAGCTCCACACGCATCTGGGAGAGCCGACACGCCAGGACGTGATTGACGAACGGATCGCAGAACACGGAATGTTGGGCGACCTTGAGGTCCGGAACATCAGGCTGAGAAGTGCTGCTGACGATCCTGCGCTCGCGAACCTGATCTTTGAGATCGCACCACCAAGCATTGCGCTCGAGGAAATCATCTGGGAAAACTCGACCAAACATCCATCTCGGCCTGACGCGCCTGGCTCTCGCCCTTACTGGTCTGCGCAGGTGAACGATGCAAAGGTCGTGCTCGGACTCGATTCCGATAACGTGACGCTGACCTACATATCGATCAGTCAGCGCTGATCCCTGTTATTGCGAAGGAGCCGGAGCATGGAGCGTACTGAAGAATCTGGACTGCCGCAGCCGCAGGAGGGAGGCCGCCCAGGAGCCACACGGCGTCCTGCATCGCCATTGGACGACCCCTCCTTGGCGCCGCTTCTAGCAAAATCCCCAACACTTCAGGCGGGCCTCACCCAGGCGAGGCGTGAAGGTATCGTTATCCAATGGGGGGCAGCCGGTGAAGGCACTTATCTTATACCCGGCGTCAAGATCGTTATTGACGAGAATGCGATTGGGCAAGGCTCAAGGATCGCAAGTTCTCTTGCTCACGAAGTTGGGTACCATCTCTTCACCGAACCCGAAAATCGAACTTCTAAGCAAGCCTATGTGAACAGCGAGCTGCGAGGAGAAGCCGCCGCGACTCTCAGCAATGTCCAGGTCCAGCGTGAGATCGTTGCAGCTGGCGGTCCAGATATTGGCGTTTCCGGCACAGGTAATCGTCCACAACAATACGGAACCATTGCGGCGGAACTCCAGGCCGGACGGATCAACCGTAACCAAGCACTTGGGCAGATCGCTGAGGTGTTCAAGACAGAGGCTCCGTCTGTTGGTCCTCATGCGACATACGAACTCTACTATGGCGACTACTACGACCGGGAAATAGCACCCACGCAACGGCGGCGTAGGCCAGATCCAGAATTTGACGCCGAGCGCATTGCGGTTGCGGAAAGAGTCGGTTCGGACAGCGACGACTCGCCCTCACGGCAGCGAGCATCCTCCTCAGCCCCTGAACTCGGCGATGCTGACCGCTCTCTCTACATGCAGATTAGGGCAGGTGTGGAACGCCTGGACGCAGAGCATGGGAAACCCTGGGACGAGTCGAGTCAGCGCATGTCTGCAAGCTTGCTGGTACTGGCGAAGGAGCAGAGCCTTTCACGGGTTGACCATGTTGTCTTGAACAATCCGACAGAGAACCTAGCTCGAGGTGAGAGGGTCTTCATAGTCGAGGGAGCAATGGACGATCCCGCCCATCGTCGAGGCCATATGAATACGATGGATGCGCTTCGCGCACCGGAGGCGGAAGCGCTCCATCGCGCTGATGCGTTGAGCCAATCACAAGCAGCGAGCCTTGAACAACAACCGGCACAGCAGGCGCATACGCAAGACGGGCCATCGTTCTCGAGATAAAGCCGTCACTGTGCTATCGGCGCCATTCATTCCACCGCCTTGGCCCACAAGTGAGCGCCCACGCTGCAGCTCGGGCGCTCTCGAATCATCATGCGGTCGCCTCCAGTTCGAAGGGTTCGAAGCGGATCACGTCCTGGCCCAGCCACTCGTTTATAGCTGCCATGCGCGTCTGCAGCGGCGCCAGTTCCATCGCCGCCCACACGCCCGCCGCGTCGCGGATCGACCCAAACCCGCCACTGTTCTGCGGCACGATACCCAGAAGCTGCGGTGGCACCCGGAGCACCGCCAACATGTCATCGCGGGTCACACTCTTGATCCCGGTGAACTCATCTCGGACCGCCACCTCACTGACCGGGGTCACCTGCAAGCCGTCCTTCTTCCCATTGGGCGAGTGCACGAACAGGTTCTTGAAATTGCCCGGCCCGCGCGACTGCCGCAGCGCGTCGCGCAACGCGTCCACGTCCAAGCCCTCGGGTTGGGGGTCGGTCATGTAGAGAATGTAGCCGGCGTGCGAACCGTTGTTGTAATACTTCCGGCGGAACAGCGTGGCCGACTCGTTCAGCAGCGCGGCCTGTACGGCTGGCATCCACTCCGGCAGGCCGTAGATCTCCTGATCAGCATCTGCCTCTCGCAGCTGGAACACCTCACCGGCGGGAAACTCATGCTCTACCCGTGCGGCACGCACCGGGAAGAACTCACCGGGCTGCACGCCACGGCGCACGTACTGCGCCAGCGGGACGGCCAGGCTGTGCGCGGCGCCTGACATGGCGCGGCGACGCTCGACATACCCCATGCCGAAGGTGGTGTAGTCCAGCGCCAGCTGCGAGAACGCCTCGCGGCTCAGCAGCCGGTGCGGCCGGAACGTGCGCACCAGCATGTTGCGTTTGAATGTCAGGCCGCTGTGCAGGTACGGGTTGGAGCGCGTTGTGCGCGACAGTCCTTGCAGATCCACCGGTGGCTCGAAGTAGCGGCCATTGCGCCAGCATTCGAGGTAGTCGAGGAAGCCGCGTGATTCCAGCACAGGGCTGGCCTCGCCAAAGGTGAAGGCCTCGATACTCACCGGCGGCGCGGCGATGGCGCTCTGGTCGGTGTCGGTCATCAGAAAATCCCATGGTGCCGCGCGCAGCCCGTCCGCCTTCCAGCGGCTCGTTCTGCAGCGCGTGCATGAGTGCCCAGGCCAAGTCGGCATGGCCAGTGGTACGCGAGCGCCCTGCGGTGTAGGTCACCTGGCGCCCGCTCGGGGTGATGGTTTTCTGGATCGCCAGCAGCGATTGCGTGAGGTCGGTCCAGCCGGCGTCGTATTCCAGCCGTTCGTCATTGATTACGTCGTAGGCTTTCAGCACCAGCCGCGTTTTCACCTCGGGCGAGTAGTTGAAGACAGTCACACCGGGGAAGAACTGGCGCACCAGCTGAGCAACGCCGGTGCCCATGCCGGTCGCATCCACGCCGATGTAGGTCACCCAATAGCGTTTGGTGATCTGCTCGATGAACGCCGCCTGGTCTTTGAACTCCATGCCCTTGAACTGGTGGCGTTCCAGCACGCGGAACTTGCCCCCAGGCACCAGCGGCGGGGCCACAACCACGATGCCCGCGCTGTCGCCGGTCTCAGCCGGGTCGTAGCCGATCCACACGGCGCGGTCGCCGTAGGGCCGGACGGCAAACGGCTTGTAATCGACCTGGCAGGGCTGCAGCATCGTGAGCGGGAACACACTGGCGCTGTCGTCCACGAACTCGCACATCAGCAGGTTGGCGAACTCCTCGGCGCTGTAGTCACGGCGCAGTTCCTCGATATCGAACAGGTCACAGCCACGGTCCGCCGCGTCCAGCACGGTCACGATCTGGCGCCAGATGGCGTCCTCGCAGGGCCTGCCACCCATCAGGCGCGCATGGCTCACGTCCAACACCGAGGGCAACCGTGGCGACAAGCAGGATGCGGCCGGGCACAATCGCCCACCACTACGGGCCGCTACGACCACGACTTGCCAGTCGTGAAACCACCTCGCAAGCGTTGAGTTTTCCCGCGAATTTTCCCACCGGCACAAAAAAGGCACTCGGGCGTAAGCCTAAGTGCCTGTTTTTTTATGGTGGGCCCACCAGGATTCGAACCTGGAACCAAGGGATTATGAGTCCCCTGCTCTAACCGTTGAGCTATAGGCCCTGCGCAGCGCCACAGTGTAGTGGAGGCCACGCTCGATCGGCTACCCGGCAGCAGCAAGAGCCTCAGCAACACGCCCCAACCGCTTCTCCGCCAAGTCCGCGAACCACATCTGCCGCCGCAGATGTGCCTGGAACAGCGCCACCGTCCTTCTGGCCTCTTCCAGTGCCTTGTGGTTGCCGCCGTCAAAGCCCTCGACCAGTTCCGCACCAGACAGCGTCAGCAACGCATACGTCGTGCGGCGGGCAAACCCCAGCCGATCCTCACGCTCATCCTGCATCACCTCATCCCAATCAAGCAGCGACGGAAAATCAGTCTGCCGGGAATCAGACAGATCGTGCTCCACATCATTCATGGCCTCACTCCAAATGCATGACGAATCAGTGCAGCGGGCCGTATGTGATGTACGTGACCTGCTGCGCGCTTGCATCAGCGCCGATGGAGACCGGCCTGCCTACGCGATGTGTTGAGCATCTGCACGGTCAGCGTGCGGCCACCGCAGGAAGTAATCAAATGGCAGACGTGACATCGTCAGGATCCGACCGGCATGGCCGGGACGACCAAAGAAAAACCCCGCACCAGGCGGGGTTTCTCTCAACGCTTCAACAGCCGCTGGCTATCAATCGATATCCAGGAAGCTGCGCAGCTGCTCCGAACGGCTCGGGTGACGCAGCTTGCGCAGGGCCTTCGCTTCGATCTGGCGGATGCGCTCGCGGGTCACGTCGAACTGCTTGCCGACCTCTTCCAGCGTGTGGTCGGTGTTCATGTCGATGCCGAAGCGCATGCGCAGCACCTTGGCTTCCCTCGGGGTGAGGCCGGCCAGCACGTCGCGAACGGTTTCGGACAAGTTGATGTTGGTGGTGTTCTCGATCGGGGACTCCACGTTGGTGTCCTCGATGAAGTCGCCCAGATGGGAATCCTCGTCGTCGCCGATCGGGGTTTCCATCGAGAT
>NZ_JBHHMJ010000055.1:0-350 GCF_042136455.1 Stenotrophomonas sp. 3diitr2024 | reverse complement strand
CCCTGCCCTCGTTCCGCTGGATGCGCCGCTGCTGGTGGGTTACAGCGGCGGTGTCGACTCGACCGTGCTGCTGCACTGGCTGTGGCGCTGCGCACAGGCCTCCGGCACGGCGCTCACGCTCGGAACACTGCAGCGCCAGCGCGGCCATCTCGCGGGGGTTGTAGGTGAACTTGTCCAGCGGCTTGCCGGACAGCGCATGCTTGATCGCGCGGTGCACCAGCAGGTCGGGATAGCGACGGATCGTTCTGGACACGGCCATCGCCCCGGCTTCACCCGCCCATGGCGAGCCCATCGGCATCGTGGAGGCCCGCCCCTGCCACGATGACCGATGACCGAGCACCCGCCGCTGA
>NZ_JBHHMJ010000054.1:0-6968 GCF_042136455.1 Stenotrophomonas sp. 3diitr2024 | reverse complement strand
GGTGATCATCCGCGGCATGAAGTCTCTCCGGGTTGGGCTTGGAACGGGCCGCGCAGCATCGGGCCTCAACCGCAGTTGAGGTCAAGGGCCGGCTGAACGACGGCGTGGAACAGGAACGTGGCGCCGGCCTGGCTGACTGTGCCGAAACCGCTTGTTTCGCCGGGTTCGGGTGCCGCGCAACGAAATCGTAACAATTTGGGGGATAATGGCCGCTTGCGCAGTTTTCCCCCTTTTTGCCGCCCGGCTCGCGCAGGCCGCACGGACGCCTCCTCAGAGCATTCCATGCCCTCCCATTCCGATTCCCGCCGCCTGTCGGGTCTGTCGTCTTCCTTCGTTTCCTTCCGTCGCCATCCGCTGGCCCTGGCCTGTGCCGGCCTGGCCCTGGTCGGCAGCTTCGGTGCCGCCGCGCAGGACAGCGCGCCGACCCCGACCGGCCTGGACACGATCACCGTGACCGCCGAGCACCGCGAGCAGAACCTGCAGGAAGTGCCGGTCTCGGTGGGCGTGGTGCAGGGCGAGCGCATGCGCGACTTCACCGCCGGCGGCGACGACACCCTGCTGGCACTGTCCGGCCGCGTGCCTAGCCTGTATGCGGAAACCACCACCGGCCGCATCTTCCCGCGCTTCTATATCCGTGGCCTCGGCAATATCGACTTCTACCTGGGTGCCTCGCAGCCGGTGTCGATCATCCAGGACGATGTGGTGCTGGAGCACGTGGTGCTGAAGTCCAACCCGGTCTATGACGTGGACCAGGTGGAAGTGCTGCGTGGCCCGCAGGGCTCGCTGTTCGGCCGCAACACCACCGCCGGCATCATCAAGTTCGACACCCTGAAGCCGACCCAGGACTACACCGGCCGGGTCAGCGCCAGCTACGCGACCTACAACAGCGTGTCGATCGACGGCGGCTTCGGCGGTCCGATCAATGACATCGCCTCGTTCCGCGTGTCGGCGCTGTACCAGCACCGCGATGACTACGTCGACAACACCTACAAGGGCCCGAGTGCCGACGGCACGGTCAGCCCGAAGAAGAACGCGATGGGCGGCTTCGATGACCGCAACGTGCGCGCGCAGCTGCTGCTGACCCCGAGCGACCAGTTCTCGATCCTGGCCTCGGCCCACGCCCGTGACTACGAAGGCACCTCGACCCTGTTTCTGCGCGGTGCGCTGACCAAGGGCTCGAACAAGACCGACGTGCCGCGCGACCAGGTCGCCTACGACGAAGCCGACAACAACCCGCAGGCTTACAAGACCTACGGCGGCTCGGTGAAGGCGCGCTACGACTTCGGCGCGATCGACTTCACCTCGATCACCGCCTACGAGACGACCTCCGGCTACAGCCGTGGCGACACCGACGGCGGCGCTGCGGTGAACTTCCCGGTGAACGGCGTGCCGAACGGCTACGGCCAGTCGATGGGCCGCATCCGCGACCTGGACCAGTGGACCCAGGAATTCCGCCTGGCCAGCCATGACGACAGCGCGCTGCAGTGGCAGGCCGGTGCGTTCTACTTCAACGGCAGCGACACCACCGACTTCTACCAGCGCGCCTGGTTCCTGCAGGGCGCGGCACGCAACCCGAACAACTGGGTGCGCCTGCGCAACAAGAACACCTCGTGGGCCGGTTTCGGCCAGCTGAGCTATGCCTTCACCGACAAGTTCACCGTCACCGCCGGCCTGCGCCAGACCCGCGACGAGAAGCACACCCGCCTGCTGAAGACGGCTGACACTGCCGCTGGCGTGGTCACCTACAAGGGCCGCACCGACGTCAAGATGTCCGACACCACCCCGAGCTGGGATCTGAGCGCGATGTATCAGATCACGCCGGACGTGAGCGTCTATGCCAAGGTCGCCCGCGGCTTCCGCGGCCCGACCATCCAGGGCCGCTCGGCCGTGTTCAATGCCGACTTCACCACCGCCGATTCCGAGACCATCCTGTCCTGGGAAGCGGGCGTGAAGAGCAGCCTGTGGGACAACCGCCTGCGCTTGAACGCCACCGCGTTCACCTACACCGTCAACGACATCCAGCTCAACGGCAACGATTCGGACGGCAACGGCGTGCTGTTCAACGCCGACAAGGCCAAGGCCTATGGTTTCGAAGCGGACATGGAGCTGCGCCCGATCCCGAACCTGACCCTGAGCGCCGGCCTGAGCCTGCTGCACAGCGAGATCAAGGACAAGCGCGTCTACGCGCAGGTCTGCGGCCTCAACGGCCAGGTGGTGTGCACGGTGAATGACCCGACCATCAAGGTCGGTGCCAACACCTTCGCGCAGATCGACGGCAACCCGCTGCCGAACGCGCCGAAGTACAACGTCAACCTGGCCGCCCGTTACGACTTCCCGGTCAGCGACGCGGGCACCATGTTCGTGTCCACCGACTGGAACAAGCAGGGCTACACCAGCTTCGTGCTGTACGACAGCAAGGAGTTCAACTCCAAGGGTGATTTCGAAGGCGGCCTGAAGATCGGCTACTCGGGCAACTATGGTGCCTACGAAGTGGCGCTGTTCGCGCGCAACATCACCAACGAGAAGAACCTCAAGGGTGTGATCGAGAACTATATGGCTGCGGTCTACAACGAACCGCGCACCGTCGGTGTCTCGCTGAACATGAACTGGTAATGCGTTGCCACGGTGGCGGGTCTTCCCGCCATCGTACTGCTGGAATGCAAAGGGCGGCCCAGTGATCCGGGTCGCCCTTTTTCATGGCCTTCGACGGTGACCGGAACGCAATCCCGCGCCGCGCTCGGCGCTTCAGCGTGCAGGCAGCAGCGCCTGCAGCCGCGACTCCAGTTCCTGCTGGCGCCAGCCGGCCAGTGCGGCCGGCCATTGGCGGCGCTCCAGGTAGCTTTCCAGATGCTTGCGCGAGGCCAGCACGCCATCCGGCAGACCCAGCTCGCGGCTGCGCTCGGCAACGGCATCCTGCAGCCTCTTCAGTGCCTGCTTGTTGGTGTCGTTGGCGGGCAATGCCAGCGGTGCCTCGGCCTCATCGGCCAGCGGTGTGTCCAGCGCCTGCCACACCGCGCCGGCGAGCTTGCGCGGTGCCTTCGGGAACTGTTCAAACAGCGTGGCCAGCGCGGCGGCATCGGCCGGTGGCGTGCGTGCCAGCGTGGCGGCCAGTTCGTTGTCCAGGATCCAGCTGCGCGGGCGGTCGCTGCTGCGTGCCTGCACATCACGCCAGCGCAGCAGGCGCAGCAGGCGGCGCTGCGCGGGAGCATCGAGAAACTGCGCTGAGCGCATCGCCAGATGCGGCCAGCGGTCCTCGTCATTGGCGACGCTGGCCAGCAGGCGCTCGCCGTCGTCGTGCAGCCACTGCTGGCGGCCCAGCGCCTGCAACTTGGCATCAATGGCGTCATGCAGCGCGAACAGGTGCTCGACGTCGTCGGCGGCGTATCGCAGTTGCGACTCCGAGAGCGGACGGCGCATCCAGTCCGAGCGGGTTTCGCCCTTGGCCAGCGCCACGCCGGTGATTTCCGCGACCAGCTTCTGGTAGCCCATGCCGCCACCAATGCCGGCCAGCGAGGCGCCGATCTGTGTGTCGAACAGCGGTCGCGGCAACACGCCGCAGGTCCACTTGAAGGCAACCAGGTCTTCGCTGGCGCTGTGCATCACCTTGGTGATCGACTCATCGGCCAGCCACGGCGCCAATGCCTCGGCCATGCCGGGAATCAGCGGATCGATCAGCAGGATGTCCTGCCCGACCGCCATCTGCACCAGAGCCAACTGCGGCCAGAACGTGCGTTCACGGATGAATTCGGTGTCCAGGCCGATGCGGGCCGGACGCTGCTGGAAGTACGCATCCAGCTCGGCGGGGGTGGTGATCCAGGTTGCCACGGGTCAGGGCCTACTACTCGGGTTTGCTCAGGCAGGGGAGAATAGCCTAACGTCGGTCCGCGTCCGTGCCGAAGGAGATCCTGCTTGCGTTTTCCGCTCTCGTCCGTGCTGTGCACCGCTCTGGCCGTGGCCTTGGCCGGTTGCACGCCGTCGCCCTCGGCAACACCGGAGCCGGGGCCGGCTGCTGGCGAAGACGCGCGGCCGCAGGAAGGTTCACTGGCGGAGCCGACACCGGGGGCAGGGCAGGGTAGCGTCACCATTGCCGGTGAGGATGCCACCGAGGACGTGCAGCGGTGGACACCGCCACGGGTCGACCGGCAGGGCCGCAGCGTCGCCCAGCTGCGCCGCGCAGCCGAAAAGGCGTTCAGCGAAGGGCACCTGTACGAGGACGCCGACGCGGCGGTTCCGCTGTGGCTGGCGGTGCAGGAGGAAGATCCGGATGATCGCCTGGCCCGCAGCGGCCTGCAGCGTGCTCGCCAGCGCCTGCAGCAGCAGGCCGATGCTCTGCTGGTTCGGCCACTACGGCAGCGCGAGGCGCTGGCCGAGGCGAGTCGCCAGGCACTGGTGCTGCTGACCCTGGCGCCGAAGGATGAGAAGGTGCGCGCGCTGCAGGGCCGGGTGGAGCTCGCCCAGCGCGTGGTGGCCTATAACCGTGCCGGCGAGGAAGACCTGCGATCGGGGCGGATCGGCGAGGACGGTGACGGTGCGATTGGCAACTTCCGTGAAGCGCTGGCTCTGGACGAACACAACAGCCGGGCGCGGCAGGGCCTGGCGGCGGCCGAAAGTGGCCTGATCCGCCGGGCCGAGGACGCCGCGCGCGTACGCGACTTTGCCAGTGCGGGCACCTGGCTGGCCGAAGCCAGCAAGGTCCGTGACTCGTCACCGACCATTGCCGATGCCTTCGAGCGCATCGAGCAGATCCGCGCCGCCGCGCTGCTGCAGCTGCGTGATGAGGGCCTGCGCGAGCTGGCCACGCCGCAGGGGCTGAAGCCGGCGCGCGAAAAGCTGGCCGAGGCCCTGCGCATCGCCTTGCCGGGGGATGCGGTGGTGGCCCAGCTGCGCGAACGCATCGATCTGGCCACCCATTACGGCAGCTTCCGTCCGGGCCAGGTGTTCAGCGACGCGATGCGTGATGGTGGGCGCGGTCCGCAGATGGTGGTGGTGCCGCATGGCGGCTTCCAGATGGGCGCGGGCGATGCCGAGCCCGGCTCCACCGACGCCGAGCGCCCCTCCCACTACGTGCGCTTTGACCGCGGCTTCGCGATGGCGATCACCGAGGTTACCGTCGGCGATTTCGAGCGCTATGTGAAGTCGACCAATGCACGACCACGTGCGACCCGGCGCGGCCACTCGGTGGTCTATGACGAGCGCAGCGGCAATTTCATCCGCCGCAGCGGCGTCGACTGGCGTTCGGATTACGATGGCGCGCGTGCACTGGGTAACTCGCCGGTGATGCATGTCAGCGTGCGGGATGCCGAGAACTACGCGGCATGGCTGTCCGAGCAGACAGGACGCAGCTACCGGCTGCCGAGCGAGGCCGAATTCGAATATGCGCTGCGCGCCGGGAGCAGTGGCCGCTACCCCTGGGGAGACGCTGGTACGCCGCCGCCGGGCAGCGGCAATTTCACCGGCAGCAAGGACGTCTCGCCTTCGGGTCGGCACTGGCACAACGCATTCATCGGCTATGGCGATGGCTGGTGGGGACCGGCGCCGGTGGCCAGTTTCCAGGCCAATGCTTTCGGCCTGCACGACATGGCCGGGAATCTGAGCGAATGGGTGGCCGACTGCTGGCACGCCAGCTACCGGCGTGCGCCGTCCGATGGTGTCGCCTGGTTCAACCCGGGCTGCCGGTCGCGGGTGATCCGGGGCGGCAACTGGGCCAATGCGCCCGAGCAGACCCGTGCGGCCTGGCGTCAATCGCAGGATTCGGACACCACCAATGCGCGCATCGGCTTCCGCCTGGTGCGCGGCATCTGAGCGGCATCGGGCTTCACCCGCTGCTGGCGTCCGCGCACTAAGATTGCGCCGTGCCCGCCAGCCGGCGGGGTCTGCTGGAAGACCACCGATGCGCAACGATCCCTTTTCCCGCTCGCCCCAAGGTCCGCAGCGACGCGGCCTGTTCGGCAACATCCGCTGGTGGGTGCTGCTGCTGGCGGCGGGCTATGCGGTGTTCTACTGGTTCTCCAATCGCACCGTCGATCCCTACACTGGCGAGAAGGTGATGATCGACAGCAGCCTGGATGCGCGCCAGGAGACCGCGCTCGGTCTGCAGGCTTACCAGCAGATCCTCTCGCAGGAACGGCCGATGGATCCGAATGCGCCGATCGCGCGCGATGTGCGCGACATCGCGCAGCGCCTGATCGCCAAGGTGGACGTGGTGGAGACCGCGCTGGCACAGGAGCACGGCGTGCAGCCCGCGCATTTCGCGCGGGATTTCCAGTGGGAAGTGAACGTGATCCCGTCCGGGCAGGCCAATGCGTTCTGCCTGCCGGGCGGCAAGATGGCGGTCTACACCGGCCTGGTGCCGGTGGCGCGTACGCGTGATGCGATGGCGGTGGTGATGGGCCATGAGATCGCCCACGCGCTGTTGCGCCATGGTGCGCAGCGGATGGCGCAGCAGAAGCTGACCCAGATCGGGCAGATGGCCGGTGCCGCCAGCGGCATGGATGCGCAGCAGCAACAGATGATGATGTCGGCGATGGGCTACGGCTATCTGCTGCCCTATGCGCGCAGCCACGAGACGCAGGCCGATGAAGTGGGGCTGATGCTGGCTGCGGCGGCGTGCTTCGATCCCCGCGAGGCGGTGCCGCTGTGGCAGCGCATGGGCCAGGCCAGTGGCGGCCAGGCGCCGCCGGAGTTCGCTTCCACCCACCCGAATCCGGGCACCCGCATCCAGAACCTGCAGGCACTGATGCCGAAGGCGCTCGAGTACCGGCAGAAGTTCTGCGAGCAGGCAAAGTAGAGGGTGTTCGGCAGGGCTTGCAGCCCTGCACCTGCCGAAGCCAGAGCAACAGCAACAGCAACAGCAACAGCCGAAGCAAAAGCTGGCTATCCGTGGGATGGCGGGGTGGGTCCGGTTGCGGGAGACGCCGTAAACCCGTCCATGGGGGCTTGGCCGCGGCATCCATGCCGCGGACAGGGCC
>NZ_JBHHMJ010000045.1:0-17306 GCF_042136455.1 Stenotrophomonas sp. 3diitr2024 | reverse complement strand
GCCAGACAAACGCAAAGGGCCGCCCACAGGGTGGCCCTTTTGCGTTTGTCTGGCGGATGGGATGGGTGGTGAGAAGCCCCGCCGGGGTTCGACGGTTCTGCAGGAGCAGAACCGGACAGCCGCAGGCTGGTCCCGGGGCGCAACGCGCATCGGGATCGGGTGCAGGGATGCACCCGACAATCCCCTTCTCTCCGCCAGATAAATGAAGAAGCCGCCCAGTGGGCGGCTTTTTTGTATGGCTGGCGGGAATCGTCGCAGGTACTACCGGACTGAACAGGGCCTGCCATCGTGGCCGGTCCAACGGCCCGCCCGCCGACGGCGCGCGATCCGCCGCAGGTCATCTGCGCCGGAGCAGTCCCCGCACGCAGGCGCCGACGAACGCCAGCCCCAGCAGCACCCACACGACCGTCATTCCCCACAGCGAACCGAATGTGTCCAGGACCGGATCCAGCCGCGGTTGCGCCGGGTCGTACAGCACGCGTACCGGCTGCCCAGGCTCATAGCCGAAGATCATGCCGCCCTGCGGATACGAGACGCGTTGGCCGGTCGCGGTGGTGAACGCGACCTGCGGATGCGATCCGCCGGCGTTCAGGCGCTCGACCTGGCCATCAACGGCCTGCGCGACCTCCAGGAACTCAAGACGATGTGTCACCTCGAAGGCGGCCACAGCAAGGATCAACAGACCCACCACGCCAAACAGCAGGCCGCGCATGAGCTGGGCAGTCCGGAAAAAAGAAGGGGCGGGCATCGCTGGGCAGCTCCGTTGCAGGCGGGAAGACGAATGGGGCCGGCGGATCCTGCCGCGCGGTCAGTCCCACGTGTGGAAAGCATAGCCCAGAAGCCACTGCGCCCCACTGCACGCCATCGCCACCGGATGCGCCTCGCCATTGCCCGCCACCGACGCACCCGCCTGGTTCAGGCGCCTGCATTCCGCACGATCATTCGAGTGGGGAGACGTTACCTGTAAAGGGATTGGCATCGCTCCATGTACCCTTGAACTTTCGCCCCCTCCCAACGTCTGGACGGTTGAAATGCAGCCGGGCAACTCCACGCATTTCCCATGAATCTCCGCCTCTACCGCCCCGCCGATGCCAGCGCCTGCCTGTCGATTTTCGACAGCAACGTACCCACCTACTTCGCGCCCGAAGAGCGCAGCGACTTTGAATGCTTCCTGCGCGAACAGGCCACGGACTGTGCATTCCAGGTGATCGAGCGCGATGGAAACGTCGTCGCCTGTGGTGGCCTCTCGCGCCGTAGCGACGGCAGCGCCGGCTTCTGCTGGGGCATGGTGCAGCGCGCGCTGCACCGCCAGGGACTGGGCCGCGAACTGGCACTCGCGCGCCTGCACCAGGCTGAAAGCGATCCGTCGATCGACCGCATCGCGCTCAGCACCAGCCAGCACACCCAGGGCTTCTATGCCGGCCTGGGTTTCCAGGTGACGCGCATCGTGCCCGATGGGCATGGCGCCGGGATCGACGCCGTTGAAATGGAGCGGGAGCTCTAGCGCTCCCGCCCCGGTGCCATCCACGAAGGGCGTGGATCTACCGCAGGCATCCCCTGCTCAGAACCCGACGCGCAGGTTGATCTGCCCACCCACATCGCGGCGGCCATCGCCATGCTGGCCCTGTACGAACATCGACAGCTGGCTGTTGCGGCCGAGGCCGACCGCCACGCCCACCTGGCTGACCAGGGCATTGCGTGCCATCACCGCGCTGTAGACATCGAAGACATCACCACCGACCGCAAAGCGGTTGCGGCTGGCCACATCGGTATCCCCCGACGCATGCTGCCAACCCAGGCCGACCGTCAGCTGCGCCGGGAAGCGCTCGCCGCTGCCCACGTCCCAGCGCCCACGCACGCCCACGGTGCTGACATTGAGCGTGTCCTTGCCGCCTTCCAGCACCAGTGCCGCGCTGCCGCCCTGCTCCACCGCACGATCGCTGTCGACCCAGTGCTTGGTGAACTGCACATAGGGCTGCAGCTGGGTCCTGCCATGGGTCCATGTCCAGCTGCCTTCCACCTGGGCGATGGTCACATCGGAATCCTGGCGGCTGTACAGGGTCTGGCCCAACAACGGCACTTCACGCGTGGCGCGCGTGCGGTAGTCACCGCGCGACACGCTGCCACCGACCGCAAAGCCGTTGTTCCACTGTCCCTGTGCATACAGGCCGAACGTGTGGCCACGCAGGCGGGCCCGCGAGCTGCGATCATACAGCCGCGTATCCAGCCGTTCGTTGCCGGCCGCTGCACCCAGCACCACATGCTCGCCCAGCTGCCAGTCGACACCGGCCATCAGCGCATTGCGATTGGCGCGGATCTCATCGCCATTGCCGTCGCCATCCTGCCTGAACACCTTGCCACTGCCGGCCAGCCAGGCCGAAGCGCGCTCGCCACGCACGGTCGGCAACTCGCTGCCGAGTCGCTGGCGGATGCCTTCTTCCAGGTAGTTGTCGTACAGCAGCACCGCGCGGCTGGCCGCGTGCACTTCACCGGAGAGCTGTTCGAATGCGCTGCGCGCAGTGCCGGCGTCATACATCAGCACCGTGTTGTACAGGCCCAGGGCCGCGCCACTCTGCGGCAGGCTGTCCAGCGCCGCGGCGGTGTTGTACTGGTTGCGCGTGTTGGCCACGGTGGTGAACGCTGCGGTCTGTGCCACGTCGATCTGCAGGTTGGCCGTGTTGGCGGTGTAGACCGGGGTGATGGTCAGGAAGGCCGACGGCGAGGTTGCCGAGGCGAACTGCCCACTCACGCCACCGCCCGCATTGACCACCGTGTACTGCTGGCCCTGCTGGTAGCTGGTGCTCGGCGAAATGGTATTCACCCGCACGGTGCTGCCGCCCACATTCGCGCTGCCGCCCACCTGCACCGTGTCGCTGCCGGTGGCGCCCAGGTCGATGCCCAGCGTGCTGCCCGGTGACAGGTTCAGATTGCCGCCCACCGTGATCGTGCCGGTGCCATTGCCTGCACCACTGCCATTGCCCGCGCCATTGCCCGGCGACAGCACGCCGCCGCTGGACACCGTCACGCCACCGCCGGTACCACCGATGGTGCCGGTGCCGGACAGGGTCGTACCACTGCCGATGGTCCACTGGCCGCCGATCGTGCCGCTGACATTCAAACCGCCGCCGGTGACCTGGCCGGTGCCGCTGAAGCCACCACTGTTGCCGCCCAGATTCAGCGTGCCCGGGCCGGCCTGCACGATGCTGCCGCCGCCGGTGATGCTGCCGCCAAGCGTGGTGGTGCCACCGGTGTTGATGACCAGGCCGCCGTTGTTGGTGATGTTGCCGGTGATCGAGCCACTGGCCCCACCATTGCCGACCTGCACGGTGCCGCCAGCGTTGATGGTGGTGCCGCCGGTATAGGTGTTGTTGCCGGTCAGGGTCACGGTGCCGGTACCGGCCTGGGTCAGGCCGCCACTGCCGCTGATGGTGCCGCCCACCGTGGTGTTGCCGCCGACGTTGAACACGAGGCTGCCGTTGTTGGCAACGTTGCCGGTGATCGCACCGCTGGCGCCACCATCGCCGACCTGCAGCGTGCCGCCGGTGTTGATGGTGGTGCCGCCGGTGTAGGTGTTGTTGCCGGCCAGGATCACGGTACCGGTGCCCGCCTGGGTCAGGCCACCGCTGCCGCTGATGGCGCCGCCGACGGTGGTGTTGCCGCCCACGTTGAACACCAGGCTGCCGTTATTGGTGACGCTGCCGCCGATCGCACCGGTGGCGCCGCCATTACCCACCTGCAGCGTGCCACCCGCGTTGATCGTGGTCGGGCCGGTATAGGTGTTGTTGCCGGTCAAGGTCAGCGTACCGCTGCCGGCCTGGGTCAGGCCGCCACTGCCGCTGATGGTGCCGCCCAGCGTGGTATCGCCCGCCAGGTTGGACACCAGCGTGCCGTTGTTGGTGACATCACCGACGATTGAGCCCGTTGCCCCGCCATTGCCCAGCTGCAGCGTACTGCCGGCGTTGATGGTCGTGCCGCCGGTATAGGTGTTGGTCCCGGTCAGCAGCAGCGTACCGCTGCCCGCCTGGGTCAGGCCGCCGCTGCCACTGATGGTGCCGCCCAGCGCGGTGTTGCCGGCCACGTTGGAAATCAACGCGCCATTGTTGGTGATGTCGCCAGCGATGGCGCCGGTCGCGCCGCCGTTGCCCACCTGCAGCGTGCCGCCGGTATTGATGGTGGTCCCGCCGGTGTAGGTATTGTTGCCCACCAGGGTCAGCACACCGCTACCGGCCTGGGTCAGGCCACCACTGCCGCTGATCGCACCGCCGATCGTGGTGTTGCCCGCAACGTCGAACACCAGGCTGCCGTTGTTGGCAACGTTGCCGGTGATCGCGCCGGTCGCACCGCCATTGCCCACCTGCAACGTGCCACCGGCATTGATGGTGGTGCCGCCGGTATAGGTGTTGTTGCCGGTCAGGGTCAGCGTGCCGCTGCCGGCCTGGGTCAGGCCGCCACTGCCGCTGATGGTGCCACCGAGCGTGGTGTTGCCGGCCACGTTGGATACCAGCGCGCCGTTGTTGGTGATATCGCCGACGATCGCGCCGGCCGCACCGCCGTTGCCGATCTGCAATGTGCCACCGGCATTGATGGTGGTACCGCCGGTGTAGGTGTTGTTGCCGGTCAGCACCAGCGTGCCGCTGCCGGCCTGGGTCAGGCTGCCACTGCCGCCGACTACACCGCCCACGGTTGCCGTGGTGCCGAGGTTGTAGACCAGGCTGCCGTTGTTGGTGATGTCGCCCAGCACCGAACCGGTGCTGCCGCCGTTGCCGATCTGCAGCGTACTGCCACCGTTGATGGTGGTGCCTCCGGTATAGGTGTTGTCGCCGCTCAGGGTCAGCGTGCCGGTACCGCTCTGCACCAGGCCGCCGGTGCCACTGAGCACGCCGGCGAACGTGGTGCTGGCGTTGTTGCCGCCGGTAGTCAGGGTTGCACCGCCCAGCACCACGCTGGAACCGGTCACGCCAGCGAGGCCTCCGATGCTCTGGCTGCCACCGGCACTGATATCCAGCGTACCGGCACCGGCCAGGTTGACCGTGCTGGCACCGGACAGGCTGCCACCGGCCGCCACCGCCAGCGTGCCACTGTTGATGGTGGTGGCACCGGTATAGGTACTCGCACCGCCGAGGGTGACCGTCGCCGCGCCATCCTTCAGCAGGCCGCCAGCGCCGCTGATCGGGCCGTTCAAGGTCAGTGCGTTGCTGCCGCCCAGAGTCAGCGTGCCGCTGGCCAGCTGCACGGTGTTGGCCAGCGTCAGCGCGCTGGTGCCATCCAGGCTGGCGTTGCCGCCTACGGTCAGCGCACCGGTTCCCAGCGAACCGTCGTTGCCCAGTAGCAGGCCACCGGCATTGAGGGTCACGCCGCCCGTGAAGACGTTGACGCCAGTCAAGCCCTGGATGCCTGCGCCGTTCTTTACCAGCCCCCCTGCACCTCCGATGGTGCCGGCGAAAGTGGTATTGCCCACGCCATTGAGGGTCAGCGTGCTGCCACCCAACGCCACTGAAGAGCCTGCCACGCCTGCCAGCGAACCGATCGCCTGCGCGCCCCCCGCACTGATGTCGAAGGTGGTACCGGCGTTGGCCAGATTCACCGCACCCGTCGCAGCGAGGCTGCCACCGGCGCCGATCGCCAGCGTGCCGGCGTTGATGGTGGTGCCACCGGTGAAGGTGTTGGTGCCGGTCAACGTCTGGGTACCGGAGCCTTCCTTGATCAGCCCACCGGAGCCGGCCACCGAGCCACTGAACGTGCCATTGGTGGCGTCTCCGATCGTCAGCGTGTTGGCGCCCAGATTCACCGTGCCGTTGCCGATCAGGGTACCGAACTGCTGCGTGCCGCTGCCTGCCGACAGATCGAAAGTCGCCCCCAAGGCCAGGTTGACGATGCCACTGGCGTGCAGGCTCGCGCCCGCACCCAGTGCCAGCGTACCGGCGTTGATGTTGGTGCCGCCGGTGTAGGTGTTGGTGCCGTTCAAGGTCAGCGTCGCGGCCCCCTCCTTGGTCAGGCTGCCGGTACCACTCAGGTTGCCGTTGAGGGTGAGGTTGTTGCTGCCCAGGACGGTCAACGCGTTGTTGAGGATGAAGTTGTTGCCGAGGATGACCGCAGTGTTCGAATCGAGCGTCGCAGCGCCTCCGACCGTCACCGTACCGGTGCCCAGCGCAGCATTGTTGCCGACCACCAGGCCACCGGCGTTGAGCGCCACGCCACCGCTGAAGGTGTTGGCACCATTGAGCGTCTGCACGCCCGCACCGTTCTTGATCAGGCCGCCACTGCCGCCGATCACACCGCTGAAGGTGCTGTCCACGGTGCCGCCCAGAGTCAGCGTGCTGCCACCCAGCGCCACCGTGCTGCCCGCCACGCCGGCCAGCGAACCGATGGCCTGGTTACCCGCGGAGATGTCGAGCGTGCCCGCACCGGCCAGGTTCACCGCGCCGGTTGCGGCGAGGCTGCCACCGGCACCGATTACCAGTGTGCCGCTGTTGATGGTGGTCCCCCCGGTGTAGGTGTTGGCACCGCTCAGGGTTACGGTGGACGCACCGTCCTTGATCAGCCCGCCCGTGCCGGAAATCACGCCCCCCAGTGTCAGCGCCTGGCTGCCGAGCAGATCGAGGCTGGCACCCGCTGCCAGCCCGATGTTGTTGGCAAGGCTGACGCCGGTCGTTGCATCCAGCGTCGCGTTGCTTCCGACCGTCAACGCACCGCTGCCGAGCGCAGCGTTGTTGCCGACCACCAGGCCACCGCCGTTCAGTGCAACGCCACCACTGAACAGATTGGCGCCACCCAGCGTGAGCATGCCGGCGCCATTCTTGACCAGGCCACCGGTGCCGGAAATCGCGCCATCGAAGAGGCTGCTGCCCACGCCACCGAGTGTCAGCGTCTGTGCCCCCAGGCTCACCGTCGAGCCGGCCACGCCGTTCAACGACCCGATGGTCTGGCCGGCCCCTGCGGTGGAGATGTCGAAGCCGGTGCCCGCAGCGCTCAGCGTCACCGCGCCGGTCGCGGCCAGGCTGCCGCCCGGACCAATCGCCAGCGTGCCAGCGTTGATGAAGGTGCCGCCGGTGTAGGTGTTGGCACCGGTCAGCGTTTCGATGCCCGCGCCCACCTTGGTCAGGCCACCGGTGCCTGCGATCGAGCCACTGAAGGTGCCATCGGTGGCGCCGCCCACTTCGATCGAGTTGGCGCCGAGGTTCACCGTACCATTGCCGACCAGGGTGCCGAACTGCTGCGTGCCGCTGCCGGCAGACAGGTCCAGCGTGGCACCGGTGGCGAGGTTCACGGTACCGCTCGCCGCCAGGCTGGCACCGGCGCCCAGCGCCAGCGTGCCGGCGTTGATGTTGGTGCCACCGGTATAGGTGTTGGCGCCGTTCAAGGTCAGCGTCGCGCTGCCATTCTTGGTGAGGCTGCCGGCCCCGGACAGGACGCCGTTGAGCGTCAGTGCATTGGTCCCGAGCACGGTCAGCCCGGCGTTGAGCGCGATGTTGTTGGCCAACGTTGCCAGGCCGGTGGTATCCAGCGTGGCGGCACCACCAACAGTCAATGCGCCGGCGCCCAACGCCGCATCATTGCCAAGCACCAGTCCGCCCGCGTTGAGCGTTACGCCGCCGCCAAACGTGTTGGCTCCGGACAGCATCTGTACGCCCGCGCCTGCCTTGATCAGACCGCCGCCGCCACTGATCACGCCATCGAACGCGGCGTTGCCGGCCGTACCGAAGGTGAGCGAATTGCCGCCCAGCGCCAGGGTGCTGCCACCCGCACCGTTGAGCGCGCCGATGGTCTGGCTGCTGCCGGCACCGGAAATATCAAAGCCAGCGCCTGCACCCAACGTGACATCGCCCGCTGCAGCAAGGCTGCCGCCCGTGCCCAGCGCCAGCGTGCCGGCATTGATGGTGGTACCGCCGGTGTAGGTGTTGGCACCGGACAGCGTCAGCGTGGTGGCACCATTCTTGACCAGGCTGCCATTGCCGCCGACCACGCCCGACAGCGTCAGCGCAGTGCTGCCCGGCAACGTCAGTACGACGCCCGAGCCCAGCGTGACCGCATTGCCGAGCGTCACTGCTGCGCCCGCGTCCAGCGTGGTACTGGCATTCACCGCCAGCGCGCCGGTACCGAGCGCACCATTCGCACCGACCACCAGGCCACCGCCGTTCAAGGTCAGGCCGCCACCGAAGGTATTGGTGTTGTTGAGGGTCAGCAGGCCCGCACCGTTCTTGATCAGGCTGCCATTGCCGGCCACCACGCCACCGAGGATGAGATCGTTGCTGCCACCCAAGGTCAGCTGCGTACCGGCACCGAAGTTCACTGCGTTGGCCAGGTTCAGCGCCACGGTGCTGTCCAGCGTGGTCGTGCCACCAATGCCCAGTGCACCGGTACCGAGTGCGCTGGCGTTGCCGAGAACCAGGCCACCGTCGTTGAGTGCAAGGCCACCACTGAAAGTATTGGCACCGGACAGCGTCTGCACGCCGGCACCGGTCTTGATCAGGCCGCCGGCACCATCGATCACGCCGGCAAAGCTGCCATTGCTGGCGCCGCCAAAGGTCAGCGACTGCGCGCCCAGCACCATGTGGCTGCCTGCCACGCCATTCAGCGCGCCGATGGTCTGCGCCGCACCGGTTGCGGAGATGTCCAGCGTCGCACCGGCACCGGCAAGATCCACCGCTCCGGCCGCGGCAAGACTGCCGCCCGCCCCCAGCGCCAGCGTGCCGGCATTGATGGTGGTGCCACCGGTATAGACGTTGGCGCCGGACAGGGTGAGGCGGGCCGTGCCGTCCTTGATCAGCCCACCGGCCCCGAATACCGGACCGGAGAGCGTCAGGTCATTGCCGCCCAGCACGGAGAGATTCGCACCGGCGGCCAGGCCGATGAGGTTGCCTACGGTGAGTGCAGACGTTGCATCCAGCGAAGCGTTGCCGCCCACGTCCAGCTGGCCGGTACCCAGTGCCTGCGCATTGCCCAGCTGCAGCAGGCCCGCGTTGAGGCCGACACCGCCGCTGAAGGTGTTGGGTCCATTCAACGCCAGCGTGGCCGTACCATTCTTGACCAGGCTGCCAGTGCCACTGATGAGACCGCCCAGTGACACGTCCTGGCTGCCCAGCAGATCCAGCGCCGCGCCTGCCCCGAGGTTGACGTTGTTGGCGAGGTTCAGCGCTACTGAACTGTCCAGCGTGGCAGTGGCGCCCACCGACAGTGCACCGGTGCCCAGTGCGCCGGCGTTCCCCAGGAACACGCCGCCGCCGTTGACGGTGAGCCCACCACCGAAGCTGTTGGCGCCGTTGAGGGTCAACGTGCTGGCACCGTTCTTCACCAGCCTGCCGGTACCGGACACCACGCCACCCAGCGTGATCGCCTGCGAGCCCGGCAACGACAGCGCCGCACCCGCGCCCAGGTCAACATTGTTGGTCAGGCTCAACGGGGCGCTGCCATCGAGCGTGACGTTGCCGCCGATGCCCAGTACTCCGGTACCGAGCGCGCCGCTGTTACCCAGCAGCAGGCTGCCGGCGTTTGCGTTCAGTCCACCGCTGAAGGTGTTGGTGCCGTTCAAGGTCAGTGTCGATGCGCCATTCTTGACCAGGCTGCCGGTGCCGGTGATGTTGCCGCCCAGGGTCAGGTTCTGGCTGCCCGGCAGGGTCAGGGCCGCACCGAGGTTGATCGCATTGCCCAGGTTCAGCGCCGCAGTGGCGTCCAGCGAGCCGTTGCCACTGACCGTCAGCGCACCGCTTCCCAGCGCACCGGCGTTGCCCAGCACCAGGCCACCGGCCGCAAGATTCACCCCACCGCTGAAGGTATTGGCGCCGGTCAGCGTCTGCACGCCACTGCCCTGCTTGACCAGGCCACCGGTGCCGCCGATCACGCCAGCGAAGGTCTGGTTGGTGGCATCACCGAAGGTGAGCGTACTGCTGCCCAGTGCGAGGGTGCTGCCCGCCACACCGGACAATGCACCGATGGTCTGGTTGCCACCCAGCGCGATATCCAGTGCGCTGCCAGCGCCGGCCAGGCTGACCGCGCCGGTCGCCGACAGGCGCCCACCACTGCCCAATGCCACCGTTCCGGCATTCACCGCCAGCCCACCGGTGAACGTGTTCGCGCCGCCCAACGTCAGCGTGGCAGCGCCGTTCTTGACCAGGCTGCCGCTGCCGCCAATGACACCCCCCAGCGTCAACGCGTTCGAGCCCAGCACATTGAGCGAACCACCGGCGCCCAGTGTGATGCCATTGCCCACGGTGAGCCCGGTGCTGGCGTCGAGCGATACCGCGCCGCCGACGCTCAGTGCGCCGGTTCCCAGTGCACCGCCGTTGCCCAGCACCAGGCTGCCGGCGTTGAGCGCCAGACCGCCGCCGAATGTATTGGCGCCGTTGAGGGTCAGTGACGACGCACCATCCTTGATCAGGCCACCCGCGCCGCTGATCACCCCGTTGAACGTCAGCGCCTGCCCGCCAAGCAGATTCAGGCTGGCACCCGATGCGAGGCTGACCGCATTGGTCAGCGCCAGCGCCGTGGTGCCGTCGAAGGTGGTGTTGCCGCCGACAGAGAGTGTACCGCTGCCCAGCGCGGCGGCATTGCCCAGCAACAAGCCACCGGCGTTGAGCGCAACACCGCCCGTGAGGCTGTTGACGCCCGACAGGGTCTGCACACCGGTGCCGACCTTGATCAGGCCGCCGGTGCCTGCGGCGAACGTGCCGCTGTAGCTGGTATTGCCCAGCCCGCCCAGGGTCAGGGTGTGGCTGCCGAGGTTGACCGAACCGCCGAGGCCGGCCAGCGAGCCGATGGTCTGGTCGGCCGCCGCCGAAAGATCCAGGCTGGTGCCGACGCCCAGCGTGATCGCGCCGGTGGGCGACAGGCTGCCGCCCGCGCCCAGCGCCAACGCGCCCCCGGCCAGGTTGAAGCTGCCGCTCAGCGAATTGGCACCGTTCAAGGTCAGCGTGCCGGCACCGTTCTTGGTCACGTTGCCGGCACCGGATATCGAGCCACTCAATGTCAGCGCATTGCTGCCCAGCAGGTTCAGCGAGCCCCCGCCATTGATCACCAGGTTGTTGCCCAGGTTGAAGCCCGCCGTCGTATCCAGCGAGGCGCTGCCACCGACGGTCAGGTTGCCGCTGCCGAGTGCACCGGCATTGCCCAGCAGCAGGCCGCCGGCATCGAGGTTGACGCCACCGGAGAACAGGTTTGCGCCGCCGAGAGTAACAATGCCGGTGTTGTTGACCGTCAGCCCACCAGCGCCAGAAAGCACGCCATTCAGGCCGAACGCATTGGTCCCGGCCAGGGATAGATTGCCGCCGAGGCTGAACGCATTGGCCAGGTTCAGACCGGCCATGGAGGATGCGATGGCACCGCCGTTGGCCGTGAACAGCCCTGTGCCGAATGAACCGGCATTGTTGAAATTGACCAGGCCATCATTGAGCGTCGTCGGGCCGGATGCGCCCCATGCGCCCTGCAGGTTCCAGGTACCGCTGTTGACGGTGAGCTTCTGGAAGTTGAGGTACTGGTTCCAGCCCAGTGTGGTCACCGCTCCGCCGGTGCCGGAGCCCGGACCGCTGACGACGTTCTGCAACACCAGCGTGTTGTTGGCCGCGCCACTGCCGGTACCGGCGTCGACCGTTCCCGCTGCCGCAACCTTCACCCCGGTAACACCCGTAATCACGCCGGCAAGGGCGGTGCCACCGCCGGCCACAACGCTGGAACCCGACACTGCGGTGAAGGTATTGCCGCCGGTTGAATCACCCAGGTGAACGCTGCCACTGACCGCCCCTGCATTGAGGAACGTATTACCGCCAGAAGCGCCCAGGCCGACACGCCCGTCGATGGTGCCGGTGTTGGTCACATTGGCTGCCGCGCCACCATAGGTCACGACCGTGGTCGCGTCGGAAACGCTGCCCACACCGATCAACGACGTGCTGATCAGGCCGGCATTGTTGATGGTGGTGGTGCCGTTGACGTTCTGTGCCACCAGCGCCTGTCCACCGAAGCCCAGCAGCGTTGCGATGTTGACGACACCCTTGATCTGTCCACTGGCGTTGTTGTTGACGACGATCGCGCTGTTGTTGGCGGAACCATTGCCGATGACCAGGCCGGGCGAGGCGAGGACGATCGAGCTCGGATCGATCGTGCCATTGTTGTTGACCGTCACGTTGTCGCCAGTCAGCGTTGCTGCGTTGCCTCCACCTACGATCGGCGGCGTACGCAGCAACGCACCCGCGGCAATGTTCAGCGTGAGGCCGCTGGTCGCGTTGGAGTAGTTGTTGATGTTGGTGGTGCTGTCGCAGTTTACGGTCGTGGTGCCCGTACACGCCGCGAATGCCGATCCGCTGGCCAGTGTGGCGGCCAGTGCCGCCGCCAGCTGGTGCGCCCGCAATCGCGGCACCCGCCCTGCGCCGACCGCGCTTCCGCCGGGATTCCGGGTGACCTCCGAAGCAACCTGCATTACCCCAAGGGCGCGATTGAAAACCAGACGGTAAATGCGGTTCATCGGCAAATCTCCATGAAAAGACCGGATGGCACAGCTGGCAGGTTTTTCGAGACAATGCGGTCCACCCCTGCTCCCGATACGGGAACAAGGCCTGAAGGCATTAACTCCTGAAAATCTTCACATCTTCACGTGATCGCACCCCGGGACAGGTACGTCAGCGTGTCCACCAGGACGAAAACTCCCCGATTTCGCCCGACGAATGGCGGCACTGTGCGACCGGCCGTGCCAGCGGCATGTGAATCGCGCGCGTTATTTTCATGACGCACGTCAAATAAAAGAGGCAGACAGAATGGTTTTGCCGAAAATGCATATCGCTGCATGTGGCGGAGAATCCATTCCCCGCCATGAGTAAATAAATTCAGCTGCTGGAGAGTTTCATCAGCACCAGGCCGGAAACAATCAGCACCGCTGCACCGATCCGCATCGGGCTGACCTGCTCCCCCAGGAACACGATGCCGACCACGAACGCGCCGACCGCGCCGATGCCGGTCCAGATCGTATAGGCGGTGCCCAGCGGCAGGCTGCGCATGGCCACCGCCAACAGCCAGAAGCTGGCGATCATGCCGATGATGGTGACCACGGTGGGGGTGAGACGGGTGAAGCCTTCGGACTGCTTCATGGACACGGCCCAGACGATTTCCAGCAGGCCGGCAAACAATAGATAGATCCAGGCCATGACGGCCCTCCTCTTGGTAGGGCCAGGCCGTCCTGGTCTTTGATTCCCGATGTGGGGGAGGTCGTTCCTCCTGGCCGGCATTCTAGCAACGCGAGCCACGCCCGGCCGCCGTGGCCGGGAACGGGTTACAGCCGATTCAGTGCGTGAAGCTGGCATCGACGCACCCGCCTGCGCTAGAATGAGCGCCTGCCATCGGCTAGCCGATGTGCGGTCCGGCTGTGGTCTCCGGCGCATCGCGCGCTGCTTCCCCTGATCCGTGAACTGGCCGCCCTCGGGGCGGCCAACGTCTCTATGGTGGCCCCGTCGGCCCCTCGCGACGCTAGGTCGAAAACCCCGCCAGGGCCGGAAGGCAGCAACGGTATCGATCGACGCGGGCGCCGAGGTCAGCCGGCGGGGCCATCGCCTTTTCTGGCGACACCCGGCCCTGGCAGCTGCCAACCCTGGTTGGCGCCCCTCGCCGGGCATGGCCCAGCGCTACTGCAGCGCTCGCTCCAGCGCCTCCAGTTCGGCAGCCCGCGCCGTATCAGCGGGCTGGCCGGTCCTGCTCACGGCGGATCCTGCACCAGTACGTGCGGCGCGGTCGGGTCGGCCAGCGGCACGCACTGCCCCGGCTGCGCCACGCGGTGCCCGCGCACGGCCAGCGCTTGGCCATCGGCCACGCTGGCGTAGTGGTAGAGCATCATCCGCGCCTGCAGTTCGATGCTGTACTCACGCTCCAGGTCGTCCACGCCCGTGTGTGACGGGTTGCCATGCAGGCCGCAGTCGTGGGCGATCAGCTCGTTGTCGTTGGCGTAGCGCGCCAGCATCTCCGGAATCGGCCGGGTATCGCCGCTCCAGGTCAGCGCGCCCTGCAAGCGCAGGCCATAGGCCGTCTCCGGCCAGTGATGGCGCACCGGAAACACCTCCAGGCGCATCCCCTCATGCCAGAACGCCTCGCCCACCACGATCAGGTGGAAGGCATCCCAGAAGTTCGCACCGCCCTCGGCCAGCACGTTCGGATAGTCAGCAATGCGCTTGTGCAGCAGCGGCACCACCGTGGCAGGCACGTACAGGCGCACCTTGCCGCGCCGGTGCGCATTGAAGAAAGTGTCCACGAACAGGCGCTCGAAGCCGGCCACATGGTCCAGGTGCACATGGGTGACGAACAGCGCCTGCGGCATGTGCCCGTAGTGCGCCTTGAACGCGGTGAGGCCTTCACCGCCGCAATCGATGGTCAGCCACGGGCGACCACCGCGCTCGATCACCGACATCGGCGATCCCAGCTCGACCGCCGACGCATTGCCGACGCCGAGGAAACGCAACGACCAGTCCATCAGGTGCCCCGGTTCCACGCCATGTCATAGGCACGGCGCAGCCGTGCGTAGTCCTTCTGCACATCTTCCACGCTGCGCTCGCCGCGCAGCTTGACCAGCGAGCGCAGCAACCGCTTGAGGTTGCGTTCGCGCCAGCCGGTGGCCGGGATGCGGATCACCCCACGGTCGAAATCGATCAGCCAGCCATGGCCACTGCCATCGAACAGGATGTTGTGCGCGTTGAGGTCGGCATGGTCCAGGCCGGCACGGTGGAAACGGGCGATCAGCCGCCCGGTCTCTTCCCAGGGCGCGCCCCGGCCCGCAACCAGTGCGCGGTCGGCCAGCGAGCGCACGTCCTCGATCCGTTCCATCAGGATCGCCGCCCGGTAGCGCAGGCCTTCACGCATGTAGAACGCGGCGATCGGCCGTGGCACCGGCAGCTTCTTCTCGCGCAGCGCGCGCATCAGGCGGAATTCGGCGAAGCTGCGGGTCCGGTCCGAGCCGCGCCAGAGGTACTGGTCGTGGCTGATCCGGGCCGCCATGCCGCCGCGCAGGTAGTGGCGCAGCACGCTGGCACCGAACGGCGCATCGACGAACCAGGCGCTGCCGCGGCCGCCCTCGCCCACCGGGCGGGCCTTGCTGCCCCAGTGCTGGGGCGAGAACAGGCCAATATCGGCTTGCCGCAGCCGCTCGCGGTCGAACAGAATGGCCCCGATGCCGCGACCCTCGCGGCATGGCGTCAGCGCTTCATTGGCGTCGAATGCGACCATTTCATTGAGTCTAACAACACATGGCATCAGCGTCCTCCTCCTTGTGCCTCCTGCGCCTGTCCGCACTTGGCGATGTCACCCACGTGGTGCCCCTGGTGCGCACCCTGCAGGCCGCACGCCCGGACACGCCGATCCACTGGATCATCGACAAAGCCGGCCACAAGCTGCTCGACGGGCTGCCCGGCGTCACCTTCCATGCCTACGACAAGAAGAGCGGCATGGCCGGGGTCAAGGAACTGCGCAGGCACCTGCCACCGGGGCGCTTTGAAGCGCTGTTGCAGATGCAGGTCGCGTTCCGCGCCAACCTGCTGTCGGCCTTCATTCCGGCCGAGCGCCGCATCGGATACGACCGCAGCCGCTCCAAGGACCTGCACGGGCTCTTCATCAACGAGCGTATTCCCGATCGCCCCGGCATCCACGTGCTGGATGCCATCGGCAGCTTCTGCGAGCCGCTGGGCCTGCGCCAGACCGAAGTCAGCTGGGATCTGGCCGTGCCGCCGTCCGCCTTCGAGTGGGCCGCCGCGCAGTGGCAGGACGATGGCCGCCCGGTGCTGATGATCTCGCCCTGTTCCAGCCACGTGCGCCGCAACTGGTACGCCGACCGCTACGCCGCGGTGGCCAACCATGCCGTCCAGCGCGGCTGGCGGGTGGTGCTGTGCGGTGGCCGCAGCGAACTGGAGCGCCACATGGCCGATGCGATCCAGGCGCAGCTGCAGACGCCTGCATTGGACCTGGTTGGCAAGGACACGTTGAAGCAGCTGCCTGCCCTGCTGGCCCGCGCCAATCTGGTGATGACCCCGGACTCGGGCCCGATGCACATCGCCAACGCAATGGGCACCAAAGTACTGGGGCTGCATGCGGCCAGCAATCCGGACCGCAGCGGCCCGTACTCGGACCGCCGCTACTGCGTGGACCGCTACGACGACGCAGCGCGCAAGTACCTGGCCAAGCAGGCCACCGATCTGAAGTGGGGCACCAAGATCGAGTTCGACGATGTAATGGAACTGATTACCGTCGAAGACGGTATCGCCGCCTTCGAACGCTACGTCGCCGACCACCTGGGGTGAGCGGCGGACTGCCCGGGATCACGTGCGCTGCGCGTAATCCTGATAGGACTTCTCTTCCACGTACGCCGAACCCAGCGCCAGGTTGATCGCCTTCTTGATGCGCGCGCGCTCGTCGTTGCGCAGGTAGACACTGCGCGCCAGGTCGATGAAGCCCTGGTCGAACGCCTGCGCCTTCTCCTTCAGGCGGATGTCGTCCTCGATGTCCCACAGCTGCTCGTTGACCGCCTTCAGCTCGGCACGCAGCTTGGCGATGTCCTTCACCGCAGCCGGGTGTGCCATCCAGGTCTGCTCCAGCGCCGACAGCTCCCTGCGCACATTGGCCAGCTTGCCCTCGTCGCAGATGCGCTCGGACTTGATCTGCAGGATCGAGATCTTGTCCAGCAGCTCGCCGAAGGACACGGGGACGAGGATTTCAGCGGTCATCGGGAAAAGCTCCAGCAAGTGATGTGTGCAGTTTAACCCGCGACTGGCGATGGGACAGTTCAGGTAGAGCCACGCCGCGCGTGGATGGTCCAGCCCTGCAGCAAGTGCATCCACCCATGGCGTGGATTTACTGATGCATCTGCTGGAACAAGCCCCTCTGTTGAGGGGCTGCCCCGACAGGGGCGGGGAGAGGCCGGCAAAGGGAGGGGCCCGAACGTTGCACGGCAACGTTTGGGGCGACGCGCAAAGCGCGTCGCGTCCCGCGCCAGATCAGGACATGGTCACTACAGCGCAACTCGCGCTGTCCATCCACGCATAACGTGGATCTACGGATGCATCTGGAGAAACAAGCCCCTCTGTTGAGGGGCTGCCCCGACAGGGGCGGGGAGAGGCCGGCAAAGGGAGGGGCCCACGCGTTGCACAGCAACGTGTGGGGCGACGCGCGCAAAGCGCGTCGTGTCCCGCGCCGGATCAGGACATGGTCACTGCGCCGCAAATCCCGATGTGCATCCACGCATGGCGTGGATTCACGGAGGCAATCTGGTGGAACAAGCCCCTCTGTTGAGGGGCTGCCCCGACAGGGGCGGGGAGAGGCCGGCGAAGGGAGGGGCCCACGCGTTGCACAGC
>NZ_JBHHMJ010000020.1:0-956 GCF_042136455.1 Stenotrophomonas sp. 3diitr2024 | reverse complement strand
GGGGTCAGATCCCTTTCCGCAGGAAAGGGATCTGACGCCAGCTCGGAACAGCCGGTTATTCCGGCTTCTGGTCCAGGAAATACACTTCGACCTTGCCCTTGACCTTGATCGTCATCGGGTTGCCGCGGCGGTCGCGGGCCTTGCCGGCCTGCACGCGGATCCAGCCTTCGCTGACCGAGTATTCCTCGACGTTGTCGCGCTCGACGTCGTTGAAACGCACGCCGACGCCGCGCTCCAGCGCCTGCGCATCATGGAAGGGGCTGGCCGGGTTGATCGCCAGGTGGTCGGGAGGGGTATCGCTCATCGCTTCATTCACAGTGACGGCCACCAAGGCCGGCTTCAGCGGCACAGGATAAACCGTAGAATGCCGGCCTGCCCCAGAGGACGTTCCGCCATGCCCGACAACAGCGACTATTTCGACTTCGAGGAAGACATCCACGACTTCGACGAGGATGGATTCGAGGCGCGGGTCTGGAACCTGCTGGTGCTGATCAACCCGGGCGACGAAGAGTTGGCCTTGCAGCAGTTCAACCGCTGGCGCGAGCACCTGTCCGAGGACGGGCAGCCGCTGGAAGCGGACAGCGACTGGTTGCCGGCGCTGTTCACTGCCATCGCCTGGCAGTCCGGTTTCGAGGTGGAGCGCGACGACCTGGAATCGCTGCAGTCGGCGGTCAACGAGCTGTCGGCGCGCTTCAACCTGCAGCTGGACTGGGGCGGCGACCTGGATGACGAGGACTTCGCCGAGGACCTGGACGGTGTGCAGCTGATGTCCACCGCCTTTGACCGCCTGCGCGAGCACAACTACACGCTGTGGAGCGTGGATACCGGCAGCGACGGCTTCACCGGCGTGATGGCGCTGACCCGTGACCAGGGTGAGGGCCGTTTCGTGGTCATCCGTGGCCTGGACGCCAATCTCAACAGCGTCAGCGTGGATGGCATCGCCGTGGGCACGCCGG
>NZ_JBHHMJ010000711.1:0-314 GCF_042136455.1 Stenotrophomonas sp. 3diitr2024 | reverse complement strand
GGATCATGGTCGCGTTGCGACCCAGCACGGTGATCAGCTTCTCGTCCGGGATCGTGATCAGCGAGTCGCAGTGCTGGCTCAGTTCCTCGATGCCCTTCAGCGCCACCTGCATGCGGCGACGGCCTTCGAACGGGAACGGCTCGTAGCTGCTGAACTGCGCGGCCAGCGCATCACCGGCGGCGTTGAACTGCTTCAGGTCCTCGGGGGTCCACCAGTTGTGCAGCTTGCGCGCCTCGGCCACTGTTGCAGGCTGGTCATCTCCCATCGACATCCAGCCCTTCAACGAAATCGCCGGGTCCACGTGCGGCAGCCGT
>NZ_JBHHMJ010000709.1:0-2201 GCF_042136455.1 Stenotrophomonas sp. 3diitr2024 | reverse complement strand
TCTGTGGAGCCGAGCATGGGCTCGGCTCCACAGGAAGCTAGGCCAGCAGCGCTTCCAGCTGCGCCGGCTCACGTGCCAGTTGGCTGGCACCGGCTTCGGTCAATTCCGCCTCTCCGCCAAAGCCCCACAGCACGCCGACACTACGCAGGCCGTGGTGGCGCGCGCCTTCGATGTCCATGCGCCGGTCGCCGATCATCCAGCACTGTGCAGGCTGCACCTGCAGCCGGCGCAGTGCCTCGCCGACCAGTTCCGGCTTGTGGCTGCGCGAGCCATCCAGGGTTGAACCGACGATCTCCTCGAACAGCCCACCGAACGGCAGGTGGGCGAGGATGCGGCGCGCGTGCGGCTCGTTCTTGGCAGTGACCACCGCCAGCCGGTGTCCACGGCCATGCAGCGTGCGCAGCGTGCCTTCCACCTGCGGGTACACCGTGTGCTCGCGCCAGCCTTCGACGTCGAAGCGCTCCCGGTAGTAGCCCACGGCCTGTTCCACCCGCGCCGGTTCGACGAACAACGGCGCGAAGGTGGTGCGCAGCGAAGGACCGATCCAGCCCAGCAGGGTTTCCTGCGGCGGCACCGGATGGTCCATCTTCTGCAGCGCATAGGCGATGCAGGCGGTGATGCCCACCTGCGAATCGATCAGCGTGCCGTCGAGATCGAAGAACAGCACATCCTTGCCGCGCTCGGCGCTCATGCGCCGCGCGCGTCGAGTGCCGCCACTGCCGGCAGGGTCTTGCCTTCCAGGAACTCCAGGAACGCACCACCACCAGTGGAGATGTAGCTGACGTCGCCGGCGATATCGAACTTGTCGACTGCGGCCAGGGTGTCGCCACCGCCGGCGATGGAGAACGCCTTCGAGCTGGCGATCGCGCGGGCCAGCGCTTCGGTGCCCTTGCTGAAGGACTCGAACTCGAACACGCCGACCGGGCCGTTCCAGACCACGGTGCCGGCCTTCTCGATCAGCTGCGCGTACTGCGCGGCGGTCTGCGGGCCGATGTCCAGGATCAGGTCGTCTTCGGCAACGGCATCGACCGCCTTCACTTCCGCGGCAGCGTCGGGCAGGAACTGCTTGGCGGTGACCACGTCAACCGGCAGCGGAATGTCGGCGCCGCGTGCCTTGGCATCGGCCACGATCTTCTTCGCGGTATCCAGCAGGTCCGGCTCGTACAGGGACTTGCCGACGTTGTAGCCAGCTGCGGCGATGAAGGTGTTGGCGATGCCGCCACCGACGATCAGCTGGTCGACCTTGCCAACCAGATTGGCCAGCAACTCCAGCTTGGTGCTGACCTTGCTGCCGGCGACGATGGCCAGCAGCGGCTTGGCCGGTGCATCCAGCGCCTGCGCCAGCGCGTCCAGCTCGGCCATCAGCAGCGGGCCACCGGCCGCGACCGGTGCGAAGCGGATGACACCATGGGTGGAGGCCTGCGCACGGTGCGCGGTACCGAAGGCATCCATCACGAACACGTCGCACAGGGCGGCGTACTTCTTCGACAGGGCCTCGTCATCCTTGCCCTCGCCGACGTTCATGCGGCAGTTTTCCAGCAGCACCAGCTGGCCCGGCTGCACGTCGACGCCGTCGACCCAGTCGCGCACCAGCGGAACGTCGCGGCCCAGCAGTTCGGACAGGCGCTGGGCGACCGGTGCCAGCGAATCGGCCTCGCTCCACACGCCTTCCTTCGGGCGCCCCAGGTGCGAGGTGACCATCACCGCCGCGCCCTGCTCCAGCGCGCGCTTGAGCGTCGGCAACGAAGCGGTGATGCGCTGTTCGGAGGTGATGCGGCCATTCTCGATCGGCACGTTCAGATCCTGGCGGATCAGCACGCGCTTGCCGGAGAGGTCGAGGTCGGTCATGCGGACAATGGACATGGGCAACTCTTTGGCTCGGGGACGGGATGCCGGTCTGCGGCAGACGGCCATTGTATCGGGTGCGGCTGGTGGGAGGGCCGATGCCTGCGGCAGGCAGAGGCGCAGGGCAAATGCAACAGCAACAGCAACGGCCAAAGCGCTGGCGCTTCGTGGTGCTGTGAGTGGGCCGGGGTGGTGTGGGCTGGCAGGGGACGCCGTGAATCCATCCCTGGAGGCTTGGCAGCCGCATCCGCACCAATTTCAATACCAATATGCCCCACCGAATCATCAGCGACCCGAAAATTGGAACGTTGCTCAATGGCAGCTATCTTGACGGTTACACCTCTGACTGGAATGAC
>NZ_JBHHMJ010000705.1:0-2774 GCF_042136455.1 Stenotrophomonas sp. 3diitr2024 | reverse complement strand
GCCTGCGCGACGAGTACGGCGTGAACACCGACAAGCTCAAGCGCGTGCCGCAGCATCCGGAACAGGTCGGCAAGCTGGGCTACGAAGTACCGAACGCGCGTTGACCGCACGTGGAATTGCCGGCCAGCGGCCGGCACTACCACGCAGGTCTCAGCTGCGCATACCCACGCCACGGCGCAGCAGCCACAGGGCCAGCGCCGTCAGCACCACCACGAAACCGATCATCAGGCCGTAGGCCACCGGCAGCGGCACATCGCTGCTACCCAGCAGGCCATAGCGGAACGCGTTGACCATGTAGAAGATCGGGTTCGCGTGCGTGGCCGCTTCGGCCCAGCCCGGCAGCAGCTTCACCGAATAGAACACGCCACCCAGGTAGGTCAGCGGGGTCAGGATGAAGGTCGGCACGATCGCCACGTCATCGAACTTCTTCGCATACACCGCATTGATGAATCCGGCCAGCGAGAAGATCGTCGCGCCGAGGATCACCGTGGTCAGCATCACGATCGGATGCGGGATTCGCACCGGGGTGAAGAACATCGCGATGATCAGCACGATCACGCCGACCATCAGGCCGCGCAGCACGGCACCGGCCACGTAGCCCCACAGGATCACCCAGTTCGGCATCGGGCTGACCAGCAGTTCTTCGACGTGGCGGCCGAACTTGGCACCGAAGAACGAGGAACTGATGTTGCCGTAGCTGTTCTGGATCACGCTCATCATCACCAGGCCCGGCACGATGAACTGCATGTAGGTGTAGCCGCCCATGTCACCCACGCGCGACCCGATCAGGTTGCCGAAGATCAGAAAGTACAGGGTCATGGTGATCGCCGGCGGCACCAGGGTCTGGCCCCAGATGCGCATGATGCGGGCGACTTCGCGGCGCACGATGGTCATCAGCGCGATGCGGTTGCGCTGGCCGTCGGTCAGCTCGGTGGTGCTCATGCAGGCTTCTCCATGTTGCCGGTGAGGCGCACGAACAGCTCCTCCAGGCGGTTGCTCTTGGTACGCATCGAACGCACGCGGATGCCGGACTCGTTCAGCGTAGCGAACACGCGGTTGAGGTCCATCGCGCGTGGCATGTCGATGTCCAGCGTGTGCGGGTCCGGCGCGGTCAGCGTCGCGCCCTCGATCACCGGCAGCTGCGCCGGCAGGTCACCGTCGATGTCCAGCAGGAAGCCTTCCACGTCCAGCTTGGCCAGCAGGGTGCGCATCGGCCCCTGCTCGACGATCTGGCCATGGTTGATGATCGCCAGGTGGCGGCACAGGTACTCGGCTTCTTCCAGGTAGTGCGTGGTGAGGATGATCGTGGTGCCGGCAGCGTTGATCTCCTTCAGCACGCGCCACATGTCGCGGCGGATCTCGATGTCCACGCCGGCGGTCGGCTCATCCAGGATCAGCAGGCGCGGGCGGGTCATCATCGCGCGGGCGATCATCAGCCGGCGCTTCATGCCGCCGGACAGCGTGCGGCTCATCACCTGCGCCTTTTCCCACAGGTGCGCGCGCTTCAGCTCTTCCTCGGCGCGCTGCTCGGCTTCCTCGCGCGGCACGCCGTAGAACCCGGCGTAGTTCACCAGGATGTCGAAGGGCTTTTCGAACAGGTTGAAATTGATCTCCTGCGGCACCAGCCCGATCAGGCGCATGGTGGCGCTGCGGTTGCGCACCAGGTCGCTGCCGAACACCTCCACCTGGCCCTCGCTGAGGTTGACCAGGGAGCTGATGATGCCGATCAGGGTCGACTTGCCCGCCCCGTTGGGGCCGAGCAGGGCGAAGAAGTCGCCCGGGGCCACTTCCAGGGAAACGCCCTTCAGGGCCTGGGTGCCGTTGTCATAGGTCTTGCGCAGGTCGCGCACGCGCAGGGCGGGCGCCGTATCGTTCTGGAATGCCAAGCTCGAAGCCTTCGCGCCCATGGGCTGGCGCTGGAGAGGGGCGGGGAGGGGCTATTATAGAAGACCCCGAGGGCTTGCCCCGGCTACACACTGTCCCGAAAAGTCGTGCCTGTTCAATTCCCCCTCAAGCTGGTCGGCTGCCGCATGCTGGCCCCGACCGTCGGCCACTACCAGTTCGTGCGTGACGATGGGCAGCCGCTGGATTTCCAGCCCGGCCAGTTCATCCAGGTCCATTTCAGCTACGCCGACGGCACCGAAACCAAGCGCAGCTACTCGCTGGCGACCATCCACGACCATGCGCTGGGCCCGGGCGAGGCGGTGGACATCGCGGTCAGTTTCGTGCCCGGCGGCGCCGCTACGGCCCTGTTCGAGGCGCTGGAGCAGGGCAGCCAGATCAGTGCGTCCGGCCCCTATGGCCGGTTCTGCCTGAATCCCGGTGACCACAACGCCCGTTACCTGCTGATCGCCACCGGTACCGGTGTTACCCCGTACCGCTCCATGCTGCCGCTGCTGGAGAAGGCCATGGCCGAACGCGGCGTGCAGATCGTGCTGCTGCAGGGCGCGCGCAGCCCGGGCGAGCTGCTGTACAGCGAAGATTTCTACAGCTTCGCCGAAAAGTACGCGAACTTCCGCTATGTTCCGTGCCTGTCGCGTGAACTCCCGGCTGATCCGCACCCGGACGTACAGCACGGCTACGTGCAGCAGGCGCTGGCCGGCTTCACGCCGGACCCGGCCACCGACATCGCCTACCTGTGCGGCAACCCGGACATGGTCGATGCCTGCGCCGAGCTGCTGAAGGCCGCCGGCCTGGGCAACCCGCAGATCCGCCGCGAGAAGTACGTCAGCAGCAAGTAGGCCCGGGTGGTGCCGGCCGTTGGCCGGCAACCC
>NZ_JBHHMJ010000698.1:0-4092 GCF_042136455.1 Stenotrophomonas sp. 3diitr2024 | reverse complement strand
TGGGGAGCCGGCCAGCGGCCGGCACTACCTCATTCTCGTTTCTTTTCCGGCTCGTTGACGATCGCTTCCAGGTCTTTCTGCAGGTCCGCAAACAGCGGCTGCATGCGCGCCTGGATGGCCACCATCACGTTCTGCATCAGTGCCGGGGTCTTGTCCAGCAGGCTCTGGCCTGCCGCGCTCTCGTAGAACTCGGCCATCGCCAGCACGTCTTCCTTGCTGAACGTCTTCTTGTACAGGTCCACGTACATCGGCCGCAGCTGCTGCCACGACATGGCCTGGCGCAGGGTCTGGCTGGTCCGCGCCTGGATCCGCTTCAGCTGCTCCTGCTGCTGGGCGGTGAGCTGGCGCTGCGCGGCCACCTGCTGGAACTGCTGCTGCTGCATGGCTTCGATCTGCGGCACCATGGTGTCGATCATGCTCTGCGCGCGCGAGGCCGACAGCAGGCGGTTGATGTCGCCGTCGGTCGGCGGGGCGGCCAGGGCCGGGACGCTGGCCGTGGCCAGTGCCAGCAGCAGGGCGGCGCGGCGCAGCAGGGACGGCAGGGCGGGTGCGAAGCGGGTCATGCGGGCTTCCTGCGGTACATGGGACCGCCAGCATACCCGCAGCCCAGGCGAAGGCGGCGTGTTCGGCGCCTGATCGGCGGCATACGGGGCGCGATGGCGCACTCCACCACGTGCCTGCCGCTACAATGCGTGGATGGGCAGTGGACCGGTCACCATCAGCGCGCAGCTTGAAATCCCCGACGGCGAGATCGTCGAGCGGTTCGTGCGCGCCAGCGGCGCCGGCGGCCAGAACGTCAACAAGGTGTCCACTGCGGTGGAACTGCGTTTCGACGTGGCCAACTCGCCCTCGTTGCCCGAACCGTTGCGCGCGCGGCTGTTGGCGCGGCGTGACCGGCGCATGACCGGCGAAGGCGTGCTGGTCATCGACGCGCAACGTTTCCGCACCCAGGATCGCAATCGCGAGGATGCGCGCGAGCGGCTGGCGGCCTTCATCCAGGCCGGGCTGAGCGTGCCCAAACCGCGCAAGGCCACCAAGCCGACCCTCGGGTCGAAACTGCGTCGTCTGGACGCCAAACGCGGGCGCGCGCAGATCAAGCGCGGGCGCTCATCACGTGACTGGGAGTGATTGCTTGAACAACCCGACTTCGTTGCTGCCGGCCGTGCCGCCGCAGATGCCGCAGGTCAAACCCAACGCCTTCCTGCGCTGGCTGGCGCGCTGCACCCTGCGCATGGGGGGCTGGAAGGTGACCGGCACCCTGCCTGACATCCCGAGGCTGGTCTTCATCATCGCCCCGCATTCGTCCAACTGGGACGGGCTGTGGGGCATGGCGGCCAAGATCGCGCTCGGCATGAAGGTGAAGGTGCTGGGCAAGGCCTCGCTGTTCTGGTGGCCGCTGGGCCCGTTGCTGCACCGGCTGGGCGTGATTCCGCTCGATCGCAGCTCGCCACAGGGTACGGTGGGCCAGGCGGTGGACCTGCTGCGCAACAACGAGAAGATGTGGTTCGCCATCACGCCCGAGGGCACCCGCAAGGCGGTGAAGGAGTGGAAGGCCGGCTTCCTGAAGATCGCCCGGATGGCCGACGTGCCGATCCTGACCGCGTATTTCCACTATCCGGAAAAGACCATCGGCATCGGTCCGCTGTTCACCCCGAGCGGCGACGATGTGGCCGACATGGCTGCCATCCGCGAGTTCTACCGGCCCTGGATCGGCAAGACCCGCGGTACGGTCTGAGCCTGCCGCAGGCCGCCGCATAGACGCCACGTCCGGCACATGCCGGGCGAGCGCGACAGGAGTAGGGTGGAGGGCTGGTATCCATACCGTCTGCCCAAGGAGCGTTTTACATGTCGCGTACCGTAGTCCTGGCCGCCGCCATCAGCCTGGCGCTGGCGGCCTGTTCCGGCAAGGAGTCCACCCCCGTGTCCGATGCCCAGAAGACCCCGGCCCAGCAGCCGGCCGAAGCCTCCACCAATCCGCTGCTGAGCGCCAGCACGCTGCCGTTCCAAGCGCCGCCGTTCGACAGGATCAAGGACAGCGACTACCTGCCGGCCTTCGAAGAAGGCATGCGCCAGCACCTGGCCGACGTGCGCAAGATCGCCGACAGCAGCGAGCCGGCCACCTTCGACAACACCATCGTGGCGATGGAGCGCAGCGGCGAGACCCTGACCCGCGTGTCGCGCATCTTCTTCGGCCTGGTCCAGGCCGACACCAACGATGCGCGCCAGAAGATCCAGGAAGAAGTGGCGCCGAAGCTGGCCGCGCACCAGGACGAGATCAACCTCGATCCGAAGCTGTTCGCGCGCGTGAAGTCGCTGTACGACCAGCGTGACACGCTGGAGTTGGACCCGGTGCAGAAGCGCCTGGTCGAGCACTATTACGATGGCCTGGTGCGCGCCGGTGCGCAGCTGTCCGACGCCGACAAGGCGACCCTGCGCAAGCTCAACGTGGAAGAGACCACGCTCTCCACCCAGTTCCACACCCGCCTGGTGGCCGCGACCGCCGCTGCGGCTGTTGTCGTTGACGACAAGGCCAAGCTGGCCGGCCTGGACGAGGGCGCGATCAACAACGCTGCGGCCGCCGCCAAGGACCGCAAGCTGGATGGCAAATTCCTGCTGCCGCTGCAGAACACCACCCAGCAGCCGGTGCTCGGCTCGCTGAGCGATCGCGACCAGCGTGCCGCCGTTCTGAAGGCCTCTGAAACCCGCGCCGAGCGCGGTGATGCCAACGACACCCGGCAGACCGTGCAGCGCCTGGCCCAGCTGCGTGCGCAGAAGGCCAAGCTGCTCGGCTTCGACACCTTCGCCGACTATCAGCTGGGCGACCAGATGGCCAAGACTCCGGCTGCCGCGCTCAAGCTGCTGACCGACACCGTGCCGGCCGCCACCGCCAAGGCGCGCGCCGAGGCCGGTGAGATCCAGAAGGTCATCGACGCGCAGAAGGGCGGATTCCAGGTCGCCGCTTCGGACTGGGACTTCTACGCCGAGCAGGTGCGCAAGGCCAAGTACGATCTGGACGAGTCGCAGATCAAGCCGTACTTCGAACTGGACAACGTGCTGCAGAACGGCGTCTTCTACGCCGCCACCCAGCTGTACGGCATCACCTTCAAGCCGCGCACCGACATTCCGACCTACAACCCGGACATGAAGGTGTACGAAGTGTTCGACAAGGACGGCACCTCGCTGGCCCTGTTCTACACCGACTACTTCAAGCGTGACAGCAAGTCCGGCGGCGCCTGGATGGACGTGTTCGTCGAGCAGGACGGCCTGACCGGTGCCAAGCCGGTGGTCTACAACGTCTGCAACTTCACCAAGCCGGCCGCCGGCCAGCCGGCGCTGATCAGCTTCGACGACGTCACCACCATGTTCCATGAGTTCGGCCATGCGCTGCACGGCATGTTCTCGAACGTGAAGTACCCGTCGATCGCCGGCACCGCCACCTCGCGTGACTTCGTCGAGTTCCCGTCGCAGTTCAACGAGCACTGGGCACTGGACCCGAAGGTGTTCGCCAACTACGCCAAGCACTACAAGACCGGCGAGGCGATGCCGCAGGAACTGGTCGACAAGATTCTCAAGGCGCGCAGCTTCAACCAGGGCTATGCGACCACCGAATACCTGTCGGCCGCGCTGCTCGACCTGGCCTGGCACACGCAGAAGGCCGATGCACCGCTGCAGGATGTCGGCGCCTTTGAAGCCAGCGCGCTGAAGAAGTTCAAGGTCGACCTGCCGCAGGTGCCGCCGCGCTACCGCACCACCTACTTCGACCATATCTGGGGTGGTGGTTACTCGGCCGGTTACTACGCCTACTTCTGGGCCGAAGTGCTGGACCATGACGCCTACCAGTGGTTCACCGAACACGGTGGGCTGACGGCGGCCAACGGCCAGGAGTTCCGCGACAAGATCCTCTCGCGCGGCAACAGCGTGGAGCTGTCGACCCTGTACCGCGATTTCCGCGGCAAGGACCCGTCGGTGGAACCGCTGCTGAAGTTCCGCGGGCTGAAATAAGAAAGCGGAAACGGCGGGGGCAACCCCGCCGTTTTTCTTTGTGTAGAGCCGAGCCCATGCTCGGCTGGCTTTTTCTGGAGACGCAGCCGA
>NZ_JBHHMJ010000684.1:0-16210 GCF_042136455.1 Stenotrophomonas sp. 3diitr2024 | reverse complement strand
ACTGTGGGTTTGCGGGGTGTGAGCGGCATGGATGCCGCGACCAAGCCCCCATGGATGGGTTTACCGCGTCCCCGCAAACCCACAGTGCCTCGCCATCCCACGGAATGTCCGCTGTTGCTGTTGCATCGGCTGTTGCCTTGGCTTGAAGCGGGTGCAGGGTGCAACCCTGCCGAACCCTCACTGCGGTAGGGTGGGCCGATGCCGCGCTGCAGCTTGGCGCCGCCGCAGATTTGATTACACTTGAAACTTGTTTGCCCACGACTCCGGACACCCACCCATGAAGCTTGGTTCTTTGAAGGAAGGCGGCCGCGACGGCACCCTGATCGTCGTTTCGCGTGACCTGCGCCACGGCGTGCGCGCCACCGGCATCGCCGCCACCCTGCAGCAGGCCCTGGAGGACTGGAGCCACATCGCACCGCGCCTGAACGCCCTGTACGAATCGCTCAACGCTGGCGACGCCGATGGCGTGTTCGACCTCGATCCGCAGGCGCTGGCCGCACCGATGCCGCGTGCCTATGAGTTCGTCGATGGCAGCGCCTACCTGCCGCACGTCGAGCGCGTGCGCCGCGCCCGCGGTGCCGAGGTGCCGGAGAGCTTCTATACCGACCCGCTGATGTACCAGGCCACCAGCGCAGGCTTCTACGGCCCGCGCGATGCGGTCAAGGTGGTCAGCGAGGACTACGGCATCGACCTGGAAGCGGAGATCGTGGTGATCACCGACGACGTGCCGATGGCGGCCACCCCGGAACAGGCCGCCAGCCACATCCAGCTGGTCGGCCTGGTCAACGATGTCTCGCTGCGCAACCTGATCCCGGGCGAGCTGGCCAAGGGCTTCGGCTTCCTGCAGTCCAAGCCGCGTTCGGCGCTGTCGCCGGTGTTCGTCACCCCCGATGAGCTGGGCGCTGCGTGGCAGGACAGCAAGGTGCACCTGCCGTTGCTGACCCACATCAACGGCCAGTGGTTCGGTGCGCCGGAGGCGGGCGTGGACATGCAGTTCAACTTCGCCCAGCTGGTCGCGCATGCGGCCAAGACCCGCCCGCTGGGTGCCGGCACCATTGTCGGCTCGGGCACCATCGCCAACGAAGACACCAGCAAGGGTGCCTCGTGCTTCGCCGAGCAGCGCGTGGTCGAGACCCTGCGTGACGGCAAGCCGAGCACGCCGTTCATGTCCTTCGGCGACGTGGTCCGCATCGAGATGCTCGATGCTGCCGGCAACAGCATCTTCGGTGCGATCGAGCAGCGCATCGAACAGGCGGCCAAGCCCTGAGCATGGAGGCGGCGATGGGGATCCCGGTCGACGACGGCATCGTGCTGTACACCTACTGGCGATCCAGCGCCGCCTACCGCGTGCGCATCGGCCTGGAGCTGAAGGGCCTGGCCTGGGAGGCGCGGCCGGTGCATCTCGTGCGCGACGGTGGCGAGCAGCACCATGAGGCTTATCGCGCGCTCAATCCGCAGCAGCTGGTGCCGACCCTGCTGCATGATGGGCACACGCTGACCCAGTCGCTGGCGATCATCGAGTACCTGGAAGAGCGCTTCCCACAGGTGCCGCTGCTGCCGGCCGACGCTGCGGGCCGCGCACGGGTGCGGGCGCTGGCGCAGCTTGTGGCCTGCGATATCCATCCGATCAACAACCTGCGGGTGATGCAGTACCTGGAACGCGACCTGCAGCTGCCTGCCGAAACCCGCACGCAGTGGACCCTGCACTGGATCGCCGAAGGCTTTGACGCGATGGAAGCGATGCTGGCCAACAGCCGCGACACCGGCACCTTCTGCCACGGCGACCGCCCTGGCCTGGCCGACATCTGCCTGTTGCCGCAGCTGTACAACGCCCACCGCTTCGGCCTGGACCTGGCACCGTACCCGACCCTGCGCCGCATCGAAGCGGCCTGCCAGGCACTGGATGCCTTCGACCGCGCCCGCCCGGAACACCAGCTCGACGCCGCCTGAAAAAAGGGGACGGAGGGGATTAAGTCGTATATGCACTTACGACTTAATCCCCTCCGTCCCCTTTCTGTTGCAATCGGGCCAGGTCATCGCGGAACAACCGGTAGGCCTCCTCGCGGCGGGCATCGTCGGTCTGTCGCAGCACCCATGCCGGGTGCACCGTGGCGTAGCCGCGCGTGCCGTCCTCGAGGGTGTGCCAGCGCCCGCGGTCACGCGAGAGGTCGAAATCATGGCCGAACACCGAGGCTGCCGCTGTCGCGCCGAGGCACACAATCACCTGGGGCCGCACGCGCGCGATCTCACCCATCAGCCAGGGCCGGCAGGCCTGGATGTGACGGCTCTCCGGCCGCTTGTGCAGCCGCACCTTGCCGCGCCGTTCATGGTGGAAGTGCTTCACCGCGTTGGTGAGGTACAGCGTGGCGCGATCGATCCCCAGTTCCGCCAATGCGCGGTCCAGCACCTGGCCGGCAGGTCCTGCAAATGGCTGCCCACGCAGATCTTCGGTGTCACCGGGTTGCTCTCCGACCAGCATCACCCCGGCCCCTGCCGGCCCCTGTCCGAATACGGTCTGCGTGGCCTGCTCCCACAACGGGCACTGGCGGCAGGCGCTGGCCTGCCCGCGCAGATTGTCCAGGCTGCTGGCTTCGGCTGCCGATGCCGGAGGGTTCGCTCGCAGCGGAATCCTGCGTTGCGGTGCCTGCGCGGGACGGTCATGCATTTCCTGCACGCGGTCGGCGGCGTCGCGTACCAGGCGAGGCAGCAATCGGGCTTCAGGCAGGTGGCGCCAGTACTTGGCCGGCATCTCCTGCATCATCATCCGCGTGTTGAGCCGGGCCGGATTGAAAATGCTGGCGTAATAGGTCTGCCACAGCGACTCGCGTGCATCCTCGGCCGGGGCATCCTCGCGTCGTGCACCGGGGCCGAAGGCAAGCGCCTGCCCATCCCAGGAGGCACTGCGCGAAGGCGTGAGGATGGCCCAGCGCATGCCGGTGAAGCGGCGCGCGAAGAACGGCGCGACCCGGTCGACGATGTGGTGCTGTGGCTCGAACCAGGCGATGAACGCATCAGGCTGGCCAGGCACTTCGCGGAAGCGCACGAATGCCTTCATCTTGTGCGTGTCGCGGCGGACCGCCTGGGCCATGGCCATCGCCCTCAGTACGTCGGCATCGGCAGGGTTTGACAGTACCGAGCGTTCGCCATGGGCGATGCGCCACAGCAACCGGTACAGGAGGGCCATGCGTTGTCCGTCGCGATGGCACAGGCAGGTGTCCGCCAGCTCCAGGAAGTCGCGAGGTACCGTCGGTGCGCCAGCGTCGGCCTGTGCGGGCGCCGAGGTGACCGCTGGCGCGTCCAGCAGTGATGCGTCGCTGCCCTCGAGCCAGTCCAGCTGCTCCGGCGCGACGCCGCGCAGCAGGGCTTCGCGCGCACCGCTGCGCCAGGCCTCCAGCGACCATGGCGGATCCACCCGCAGCGACCAGCGCTGCGCGTCAGGCCGCGGACGGGGCATCGAACAGCGAACCCTGTCGCGGCGGCGGGGCCAGCTGCGCGCGCAGCGCCGCCGGATCGTCCAGTGCTTTGCGCGGGTGATGGTCGGCCAGCAGCACGAACGGCAGCAGCTTGCTCATCGGTGCCTTCAGGCGTGCGATGTCGGCCACGCGCAGCCGCCCGTGACGGCGTGCCATCAGCACGCGCTTGACGTTGCGCACGCCAAGGCCGGGCACGCGCAGCAGCATCTCCTTCGGTGCCCGGTTCAGATCGACCGGAAAGCGCTCGGGATGGCGGATTGCCCAGGCCATCTTCGGGTCGATATCCAGGTCGAGCATGCCGTCCTGGGTGGTATCGGTAATCTCATCCACGCCGTACCCGTAGAAGCGCAGCAGCCAGTCAGCCTGGTAAAGGCGATGTTCGCGCTGCAGCGGTGGCGGCTGCAGTGGCAGCTGCCGGCTGGCGTCCGGAATCGGGCTGAACGCGGAGTAGTAGACCCGGCGCATGCGGTAGTTGCCGTACAGGCTGTCGGCGCTGGCCAGGATCTGCTGGTCGTTTGCCCCGTCCGCGCCGACGATCATCTGGGTGCTCTGCCCGGCCGGTGCGAAACGGGGAGGGCGCGGGCGAGTGCTGCGGCTGGCCGTCGGTGCCACCGCTGCGGGGGCCTTGCGAGCTTCCTTGGCTTCCTCGATGCGCCAGCGCAGTTCCCCCATCGCGCCACGGATGGAATGAACCGTCTTCTCCGGCGCCAAGGCGCTCAGGCCGGCTTCGGTGGGCAGTTCCACGTTGATGGACAGGCGGTCGGCATAGCGCCCGGCACTGGCCAGCAGTTCCGGCGAGGCCTCGGGAATGGTCTTGAGGTGGATGTAGCCGGCGTAGCGGTGTTCTTCGCGCAGTTGCCGGGCGACTTCCACCATCTGTTCCATGGTGTAGTCCGCATTGCGGATGATGCCGCTGGACAGGAACAGGCCCTCGATGTAGTTGCGCTTGTAGAAGTCCAGGGTGAGCGTGACCACCTCATCCACGCTGAAACGTGCACGGGGCACGTTGCTGGAAACCCGGTTCACGCAATAGGCGCAGTCGTAGACGCAGAAGTTGGTCAGCAGGATCTTCAGCAACGAAACACAGCGGCCATCGGGCGTGTAGCTGTGGCAGATGCCCATGCCCTCGGTGCTGCCGATACCGCCGCTGGCGCGCGAATCGCGCTTGCCCGAGCCGCTGGAGGCGCAGGAGGCATCGTACTTGGCGGCATCAGCCAGAATGGCCAGCTTGCGGATGGTTTCCATTGAGGAAACCTACGGATGAGGGGTCTCATTGGATGAGACCGCCCCTGAATTCTTCAGAAAAAGGGGACGGGGGATCAAGTCGCAAGTGCACAAACGACTTAATCCCCTCCGTCCCCTTTTCCGTGCGATCAGAAGCCGTGGGTGATGCTGGGTGCGCCTGCCGAGAAATCGGCGTACGGGTCGTGCTCGCCGCTACTGCCTTCGGACAGGCGGAACTTCAGGGCCAGGCCATCGCGCGAATCGGCCGCGCGCAGCGCTTCCTCCTGCTCGATGGTGCCGGCCTTGGCCAGCCGGAACAGGCACTGGTCGAAGCTCTCCATGCCTTCTTCCAGCGAGGCTTCCATCGCCGCCTTGATCTCGTGCACCTGGCCGCGGCGCAGCAGGTCGCGGATCATCGGCGTGTTGATCAGTACCTCGGTGGCCGGCAGGCGACGGCCCTCCTTGTTCTTCACCAGGCGCTGGCTGATCACCGCACGCAGGTTCAGCGCCAGGTTCATCAGCACGTTCTTGTGCGCGCTTTCCGGGAAGAAGTTGAGGATGCGCTCGATGGTCTGGTCGGCGTTGTTGGAGTGCAGGGTGGCCAGGCACAGGTGGCCGGTCTCGGCGAAGGCGATCGCCGCCTCCATCGTTTCCGCATCCAGGATCTCGCCGATCAGGATCACGTCCGGCGCTTCACGCATCGCGTTCTTCAGCGCGTTGTGGAAGGCGTGGGTGTCCAGGCCGACCTCGCGCTGGTTGACGATCGACATCTTGTGCTTGTGCAGGTACTCGATCGGATCCTCGATGGTGAGGATGTGACCGGTGGTGGTGCTGTTGCGGTGGTCGATCATCGACGCCAGCGAGGTGGACTTGCCGGAACCGGTGGACCCCACCACCAGCACCAGCCCGCGCGGGGTCATGATGACGTCCTTCAGCACCTGCGGCAGGTTCAGCTCCTCGATGCTCGGAATCCGGCTGCGGATGGCGCGGATGACCATGCCGACCTCGCCCCGCTGCTTGAACACGTTGACGCGGAAGCGCCCGGCATCGGGCAGCGCGATGGCCATGTTGAGCTCCAGCTCGCGCTCGAACTGCGGCACCTGGCCTTCGTCCATCAGCGAGTAAGCGATCTTCTTGACCATGCCCGGCGGCAGGCCGGTGTTGCCCAGCGGATAGAGCTTCCCTTCGATCTTGATGTAGACCGGTGCCCCGGTGGTCAGAAACATGTCCGAAGCGTTCTTTTCGGTCATCAGCTTCAGGAAGTAGCCGATATCCATTGCGAATTTTCCCCAACGAAACGGCCGACGCCCGTTGCCAGCACGGTGTCGGCTTGACGACAATGGCCGTGAACCGACAACCGGTACGGCCTCCCCAATGAAACGACTTAGCTTCGCACGAATGCGCCATGGCCTGTATGTGATGGCGTTTGCATTCGCACTGTCTGCCCCCGCCTGGGCGCAGGACGCTGCCCTGGAACTGGCGCAGGCCCGGCAGGCGGTCGACAAGGCCACCCAGGCCGATGCCGACCAGTACGCCCCGGACCTGATCGGGCTGGCCCGGCAGGGGCTGGAGCAGGCCCAGCGCGCCGTCGGCGACCGCCGCGAGCGCAAGAACGCCCCGGCGATGGCCCTGCGCGCCGCCGCCGATGCCGACCTGGCCCGCGTCCGCAGTGAGGAAGCCACCGTCACCGCGCAGCTGCAGCTGCGCCGCAACGAGGTCAACCAGCTGCAACGCCAGCTGTCGACCGGGGAGGACCGCCGGTGAAGCCGATGACCGCCGCAACCCTGGCCGCGCTGCTGGCGCTGCCGACCCTGGCCACGGCCGCCGACAACCCGATGGTGGCGCAGCTGAGCCAGCGCCTGATGGCCATCCAGGCCAACCCCGATACCGCTGAGCTGGGCGCCTTCGAGCGCATGCAGGCGCAGCAGGCGATCGCCACCCTGGACAAGGCCAAGCGCCGCGACCAGGAGCTGGCCACGTACCTGGCCGAGCGCCGGGTGGAGATTGCCGAGACCGCCGTGCGCACCGCGCTGGCCGCGCGCGAGGTCGACCGCCTGGAGCGTACCCGCAGCGACCTGCTGATCGAGGCCAGCCGCCGCGATGCCGCCCGTGCCCGCCAGGAAGCCGAGCAGCTGCGCATGCAGGCGCAGATGCAGGCCGAGGAGGCCGAACGCCTGCGCCAGGCGGCCGAGGCCGAGACCCTGGCCCGCCAGGACGCCGAGAATGCACTGACCAGCGTGGCCGGCAAGCAGCAGCAGCGTCTGAGCGCTGCCCAGCAGAACGCTGCCAGGCTGGCCCGGGAGGAAGCCGAGCTGGTGTCCGGGCAGAAGCTGCCCGGTTCGAAGTTCGACGCTCGCGGTGAGGTCTTCACCTTCGGTGGTGACGCGTTCGCCGCAGGCGCCTCCAGCCTGTCGGGTGGCGCCCGCAACCAGGCCAAGGCCCTGGCCGAGTACCTGAACATCGGCAAGAAGGGGCGCCTGCGCATCGAGGCCTACGACAGCGCCAACGGCGTGGGCCAGAAGCGTGCCGAAGCGCTGCGCGACGCCCTGGTCGCGGGTGGTGTCGCCAGCAACCGGATCCAGGTCAGCGGCAAGAAGGCAGCGTCCACCCGGGTGCGCTCGGCCGAGGTCATCATCGCGCCGTAATGCATTGATATTGTTTGTTTTTCGTTGCGATGAGCATTCAGCCTGAACCCCGCCCCGGCGGGGTTCGGTCTTTTTGACGCAGGGGTCTTGTACCCCGCCTTGAGCAGGCGTAGGGTCAATCGTCCGGGACGCAATGCCGCGGACCGGACGATGGGAGGGCCGGGCCGATGCAAGCAGGGCGCGAACCGCAGCAGATCGACGTGCGCAGGCCAGTGCCGCAGGTCGTTGCAGGCGTCCAGGTGGCCATCGGCCGGCACTCCTCCATGAACAACGCCCCGTGCCTTGCGGCCGGGGCGTTCGTGTATCTGTCGAAGGAGGTCCATCATGTTTGAAGATCAGCCCCAGAGCGAGATCGACGCACGTCGCGCGCGTGATCCGGAGTTCAGGGCACTCCATGACCAGCACCGCAAGTTGAACAAGAAGTGCATGGACGCGGAGTTGGGTGTACTCCCGATCGATGATGTCACCCTGGGTCGCATGAAGCGCGAGAAGCTGCTGGCCAAGCAACGACTTCTGCGAATGTACGAAACACCGCTCCCAACGACGTCCCCCACGCTTTGACGCACCCCGTCACGCCCGGAACGGCGTGACCCGGCCATCGATGGCCCGGCCGGGCGCTCCTGCCCCGGCATCGCGGCACCGCCGATGAGGCGGCCGCGCCAAGGCACCACAGGCGGTGGTGCCTTGGCCTGCAGGCACAACTCACCGATGCGGGCGGTACCGGTCTCCTCGTCGACCCGGGGCCGTCCGCATCCCTCTACGGGACGGCGGGCGGCATGCCCGCGCCGACCTGACATTCAGCGCCATCCGTCGGATAATCATCGGTCCGGCCCTGCGTGGCGCGAATCGAAAGTCCTCCGAATGCCCATCCATTCTTCCGTCCTCGAACTCATCGGCCAGACCCCGATCGTCAAGGCCCAGCGCCTGGACACCGGCGTCTGCGAGCTTTACCTGAAGCTCGAGAGCGCCAACCCGGGCGGTTCGATCAAGGATCGCATCGGCCTGTCGATGATCGAGGCAGCGGAGCAGCGGGGTGACCTGAAGCCGGGGGCGACCCTGGTCGAGGGTACCGCTGGCAATACCGGCCTGGGCCTGGCACTGGTGGCCCAGCAGAAGGGCTACAAGCTGATCCTGGTCGTTCCCGACAAGATGAGCCGCGAAAAGATCTTCAACCTGAAGGCGATGGGCGCCGAAGTGCGCCTGACCCGTTCGGACGTCGCCAAGGGCCACCCGGAGTACTACCAGGATCTGGCTAAGACCATCGCCGAGCAGACCCCGGGCGCCTACTTCATCAACCAGTTCGGCAACCCGGACAACCCGGCCGCGCATGAGTTCGGCACCGGCCCGGAAATCCTGGAGCAGATGGGCGGTGACCTCGACGCCATCGTGTTCGGCTGCGGCAGCTCCGGCACCATGACCGGCCTGTCGCGTGCGTTCGCCAGGCTGTCGCCCAAGACCGAGCTGGTGCTGGCCGATCCGGTCGGCTCGATCCTGGCCGAGTACATCAACGACGGCGTGCTCAACGACAAGTCGGGCAGCTGGCTGGTGGAGGGCATCGGCGAGGACTTCCTGCCCTCGATCTCCGACTTCAGCCGCGTCAAGAAGGCCTATGCCATCAGCGACGCCGAGAGCTTCCACACCGCGCGCGAGCTGCTGGGCAAGGAAGGCATCCTCGGCGGTTCGTCCACCGGCACCCTGCTGGCCGCGGCACTGAAGTACTGCAAGGAGCAGACCACGCCGAAGAAGGTGCTGGTGCTGGTCTGCGATACCGGCAACAAGTACCTGTCGAAGATGTACAACGACTACTGGATGCTGGACAACGGCTTCCTGGAGCGCCCGCAGCACGGTGACCTGCGCGACCTGATCCTGCGTCCGTACGGCCAGCGCGACACGGTGGTGATCGGCCCGAACGACCTGTTGACCACCGCCTACCAGCGTATGAAGCTGTATGACGTGTCGCAGCTGCCGGTGATGGACGGTGACCAGCTGGTCGGCATCGTCGATGAAAGCGACGTGCTGCTGCATGTCTATGGTGACGAAGCGCGCTTCCGCGACACCGTGGCCACCGCGATGGTCAGCAAGCTGGACCGGCTGGACGTGAAGTCGCCGATCGAGGCCCTGCTGCCGGTGTTCGACCGCGGGCAGGTGGCGATCGTGATGGACGGTGACGCCTTCCTCGGCCTGATCACCCGCATCGACCTGTTGAACTATCTGCGCCGTCGCGTGCAGTAAACCGCTGATCGCTGCCGTTCACCGCTGAATTCCGGTTTATTCGCGTCAAAGCTCGTTAAGGCTGCGCTGATAGACTCCCGATCCTTTGACGGCGCCGCACGTCGGCGCCATTCAGGAAACGACATGTCCAACTCCTCTTCGCCCGACCGCGCGCTGGCCCTGGCCACGCTGGCCATCCATGGCGGCCAGTCGCCCGATCCCAGCACCGGGGCGGTGATGCCGCCGATCTACGCCACCTCGACCTATGCGCAGTCCAGCCCGGGCGAGCATCAGGGCTTTGAGTACTCGCGTACCCACAACCCGACGCGCTTTGCCTATGAGCGCTGCGTGGCCTCGCTGGAAGGCGGCACCCGTGGCTTCGCCTTCGCCTCGGGCATGGCGGCCAGCTCGACGGTGATCGAGCTGCTGGACGCCGGCAGCCACGTGGTGGCGATGGACGACATCTACGGCGGCAGCTTCCGCCTGTTCGAGCGCGTGCGCCGCCGTACCGCCGGGCTGGACTTCAGCTTCGTCGACCTGACCGATCTGGCGGCCTTTGAAGCCTCGATCACGCCGAAGACGAAGATGGTCTGGATTGAAACCCCGACCAACCCGATGCTGAAGATCGTGGACATCGCCGCGGTCGCTGCCATCGCCAAGCGCCATGGCCTGATCGTGGTGGTGGACAACACCTTCGCCTCGCCGATGCTGCAGCGCCCGCTGCTGCTGGGCGCCGATCTTGTGCTGCACTCGGCCACCAAGTACCTCAATGGCCACTCGGACATGGTCGGTGGCATGGTCGTGGTCGGCGACAACGCGCCGCTGGCCGAGCAGATGGCGTTCCTGCAGAACTCGGTGGGTGGCGTGCAGGGCCCGTTCGACAGCTTCCTGGCCCTGCGCGGCCTGAAGACCCTGCCGCTGCGCATGAAGGCGCATTGTGCCAACGCGCTGGCGCTGGCGCAGTGGCTGGAAAAGCACCCGGCGGTGGAGAAGGTGATCTACCCGGGCCTGCCGTCTCACCCGCAGCATGAGCTGGCCGGCAAGCAGATGGCCGGCTACGGCGGCATCGTCTCGATCGTGCTCAAGGGCGGGTTCGAGGCGGCCAAGCGCTTCTGCGAGAAGACCGAACTGTTCACCCTGGCCGAGTCGCTGGGCGGTGTGGAAAGCCTGGTCAACCATCCGGCGGTGATGACGCATGCCTCGATCCCGGTGGCGCGTCGGGAGCAGCTGGGGATCAGTGATGCACTGGTGCGGCTGAGCGTGGGGGTGGAGGAACTGGGGGATCTGCAGGTGGATCTGGAAAATGCGCTGTCGGCAGGGAATAGCTGATCCATGCAGAAGCACGCCAATCTCCTGTTCCTGTTCCGCCAGCTGCTGGGGCGTGAGTTGGCAGCGCGGTACCGCACCACCACATTGGGTGTTCTCTGGCTGGTCCTGCAACCGTTGCTGATGTTGTGTGTCTATACGCTGGTGTTCAGTGGCGTATTCAAGGCGCGATGGGCGGGTGCCGAATCCACCGGCGACTTCGCGCTGATGCTGTTTGCGGGCCTGGTACCGTTCACGCTGCTGTCGGAAGTGCTGATCACGGCCCCTGGGATCATCGCTGGGCAACCCAACTTCGTGAAGAAGGTGGTCTTTCCCCTGCCGGTGCTGTCGATGGTGAAGGTGGCCGCAGCGCTGACGACCGCCGGCATCGGCCTGACTATCCTGCTGGTCGCGCAGACCTGGCAGTCGGGGCTGCCGTCGGCGTGGGCGCTCGCCTCGCCACTGATCCTGCTTGAAATGACGCCCATGCTGCTTGCGATAGCCTGGTCGCTGTCGGCGCTCGGGGTCTATCTGCGCGACATCGGACAGTTTGTCGGCATCCTCAGCAGCGTGCTGTTGTTCCTCAGTCCTATCTTCTTCCCGGCGCATGCGATGCCAGAGGCGGCCAAGGGGTTGGTATATTTCAACCCGCTGGTCACGCCCATCGAACAACTGCGTGCGGTGACTGTCCAGAACTCGGCACCTGATATGGCGACACTGCTGCCGCACTTCCTGCTTTCCGTGGTGGCGGCGATGCTGGCCTACGCGCTCTTCCGTCGCCTCTCGCGCGGCTTCTCGGACGTCCTATGAACAACCCGCAGACCACCACGTTGCAGGCCACGCCTGACGCGGCCATCGAAGTGCTGGACGTGACCAAGGACTATCCGGTCTATGCCAACCCGCGCGACCGCTTGTTGTCGCTGCTGAAGCCTTCCGGTGATCGGGCCAGCCGTACCTTCCGAGCGCTGGATGGCATCACCTTGGTCGTGCCCAAGGGAGAAACGGTCGGCATCATCGGTCGCAACGGCGCCGGCAAGTCGACTTTGCTGCAGATCCTGTGCGGCACGGTGCGTCCGACGTCGGGCTCGGTCAGTATCCGCGGGCGCTTCGCCGCGCTGCTCGAGCTGGGGGCGGGTTTCAATCCGGATTTCTCCGGCCGCGACAACGTGTACCTGAGTGCGTCGCTGCTGGGACTGAGCCGCAAAGAGGTGGACGACAAGCTTCAGTCGATCATCGACTTCGCGGATATCGGCGATTTCTTCGACCGGCCGGTCAAGACCTATTCCAGCGGCATGTATGTGCGCCTGGCGTTCTCGGTGGCCATCCACACCGAACCGGATGTGCTGATCATCGATGAAGCGTTGTCGGTGGGTGACATCCGCTTCCAGATGAAATGCCTTGCACGCATCGAACAGATCCGTGCACGGGGCGCCACCATCCTGTTTGTGTCGCATTCGCTCGAACAGGTCAAACGTTTTTGCCAGACCGCGTTGTGGCTGGAAGGCGGCAAGGTCAAGCTGCATGGCGAAGCCAGCTTCGTCGCCGACCGCTTCCGCGACTATGAACTGGGCAAGGACCTTGCCGTGGCAGAGGGCGCGGAAGTCCGCCAGGCACCAGCCCCGGGCAGCATCCCGGCCCACCTTGAAACGGTTGCACTGAGTACCGACATGCTCGCGCCCTTCGAGCCGTTGACGGTGGACATCAGCTATACCGTTGGCGATGAAGTGGTCGATGGCTTGTTGCTGGGGGTCGCGATCAAGGGCATGGATGGCCTGCACATCTTTGGTCCCAATACCTATCTTGAGCGGGTGGTGATTCCCACCTCGCGGGGGTCTCATCGCGTCAGCTATTGCATTCCATCGATGACCCTGCTGACCGGCAGCTACCGCGTTGACGTGGGACTGTTCACTGACAAGGGCCTGGTCTGCCTGGACTATCTGTCCGAAGCCAGCGTCTTCACCGTGGCCGCACCCTACTTCAGTGAGGGCGTGGTCTATATCCCGCATGAGTGGAAGGTCCATGACCCCGACGCTTCTTGAAATTCCCTTTGACCATTACCAGCGCTACGGTGCGGCGACGCACCTGTTGCAAGCGCTGGATCTGCCTGCGCCGCGGGTGCTGGAAGTAGGGGCCAACCGTCAGCGCCTGCTCGGGCAGTTCCTGCCACAGGCGACGTTCCTGTACACCGATCTGCATGCCGAAGGGGACGAGAAGGACTTCGTTGTGGCAGACGCCACTGCGCTGCCTTTCCCGGAGCAGGGCTTCGACGCGGTGGTTTCGCTGGACGTGCTTGAGCATATTCCCGCTCCCCTGCGTGCCAAGGCCGCTACCGAAATGGCGCGTGTCGCCGGCCGTGCGGTCATTGTCGGCTTCCCGCCGGACCAGCCTTGGGTGCGCGATGCGGAACTGGATGCGAATGACCGCTGGCATGAGCTGTTCGGCGAGGACTACGTCTGGCTGCAGGAGCACAAGGAGTTCGGCCTGGTCGACACCGCCGAAATCGTTGCCGCATTTGAAAGCGCTGGCATGACGGTGCTGCGCTTCGGCCAGGGCAATGCCGCATTGTGGTCCAGCCTGATGGGCGCTCATTTCATCAAGGTGAAGTTCCCCGAGCTGGAACCACTGGTCAGCGCTGCCGACCGTCTCTACAACAGTCGGGTGTTCGCCGGCGACCACAGTGACCAACCTTATCGCGAGTACTGCGTGGCGGTGCGACTGCAGAGCGATGCCACGCGCCTCCAGGCCAATCCGCCGTTCCGTTCCGAACTCGACGTGGAAGCGACTGCGCTGCTGACCGGGCTTGCGGGCGGGTTGCGTGACCTCGCTGTGCGTACTGCCAATTCCGAGAGGGAATGGGAGTCCACGGCGCGACTGCTGGATGCCTACGTCACCGATCTTGCTGTGGCCAAGCGCGAGTGGGGTGCCACCGCCGCCTATGCGCAGCAGCTGCAGCAGAGCAAGGATGAGGCGAACGCCAGCTGGATCGCGCACCATGCGGAATGGCAGCAACGGGAGCAGGAGCTCAAGGCGCATATTGCCAATGAGCAGCAGCAGGCGCAGCGCGCCCAGGCGCGTATTGGCGAACTGGTGGAGGCCGCAGAGATCGCCCGTCTGCGGGCACTGGATGTGGAACGTGAGCTCGAGCAGCGCCTGCAGCAGCGCACGGCGGACTACCAGCGCTCGCGCCGCAAGTGGAAGGCCGCAATGGTGGGGTTGGCGCTGGGGTGCCTCGTCATTGGCGCGCTGGTGGGTTGGGGCGTGTCTTGATGCGATGGGGCAACCGAAAAGTGATCGTACTGAATCAACGAGGTAATGCCTGATGTCCAAGATGGGTAATCTGCTTCGCGGAATCTATTGGAGCATTCGTCGCGCGCAGGGACAGGGTGTTTCTGTCGGCACCATCCTCTCTGCTCTGGCCCGTGCTGCCAGCAGGGGCCCCAAGCATCTGGCCCGGGCGATTCTCGCGTATGCCAATGGATCGCACACACAAGCAGCGACCACGCCTCCGGACGTTTACACCGAATGGCTGCGCCAGCAGGCGCCGGCCACGGTTCCGGCTGACGCCGGCCTGATCAGCATTGTGATGCCGGTCTGCAACACGCCGGAGGTGTTCCTGCGCGAGGCCGTGGCCAGCGTCGAAGCACAGACCTACTCGAACTGGGAGCTGTGCATCCACGATGACGCGTCCGATCAACCGCACGTGGCACGCGTGCTGGAAGAACTGGCGCGGCGGTTGCCGAACCTGCGTGTTTCACGCTCAAGCGAACGGCAGGGCATTGCGGCCACGACCAACGCTGCGGTAGCACTGGCCAAGGGGCGCTGGATCACCTTCCTCGACCATGATGACCTGCTGGAGCCGGATGCACTGGCTGCGGTGGTCGCGTGCCATGTGGCCACATCGGCAAGTGTCGTCTATACCGACCATGATGTGCTGGGCGAAGACGGCCGCCTTCGCCATCCGTACTTCAAGCCCGACTGGAATCTGGACCTGTTCCTGTCGCAGATGTATCTGGGACACCTGGTCAGCTTCGACACCGCGCTGGTCCATCAGCTGGGTGGGCTGCGAAGTGACTGTGACGGCTCGCAGGACTACGATCTGGTGCTTCGCTGTGCGGCAGCTGGCGCCACCATCGCGCATGTTCCCAAGGTGCTCTACCACTGGCGCGCGCACGCCGGTTCCACCGCGGCCAATGCCGGCTCCAAGCCCTATGCGCACCACGCCGGTCGCCGCGCGCTGCTGCAGCATGTGCAGGCAATCCATCCCGGGGCGCAGGTGGACGATGGCGAACAGCTGTTCTGCTATGACGTTCGCTATCCGTATGCGGACAAGGGGCCCTTGGCCAGCATCGTCATCCCGACCCGCGATGGCTTGGACCTGTTGCGTACCTGTGTGGAATCGCTGTACGCGAAGACGAACTACCGCGCCTTCGAGATCATCGTTGTCGACAATGGTTCAACCCAGGATGAGACCCTGCAGTGGCTGGAAGCGATGTCCCGCCGTGACAGCTTCCGGGTGATCCGCGCAGACGTACCGTTCAATTGGTCGGCACTGAACAATCTGGCTGCCCGCGAGGCGCGTGGCGAGGTTCTGGTCTTCCTCAACAACGATACCGAGATCATCGACGGACAGTGGCTGCAGCGGCTTGCCGAAAATGCGCTGCGACCGGACGTGGGCGTGTGCGGTCCGTTGCTGTTGTACGGCGACCGCACCATCCAGCATGCCGGTGTTGTGATCGGCATGGGTGGCTGGGCCGACCACGTCTTCAAGGGCGAGGCGCCCGTGCACAACCAGAATCTGTTCGTGTCGCCGGTATTGCAGCGCCAGGTGCTGGCCGTGACGGGGGCCTGCATGGTGGTGGCGCGTGACACGTTCGAGTCGCTGGGCGGGTTCGATGAATCCTTCATTGTCTGCGGCAGTGATGTGGAGCTGTGCCTGCGTGCACATGCACGCGGCCTTGCCACCGTTTACGTCGCACGCGCGGTGATGATCCATCACGAGTCCAAGACGCGTGATCCACGTGCTATCCCCGAGAGCGACTTCGTGCGCTCGGCCGAAGCGTACTCGCCATATCGCGAAGAAGGCGATCCGTTCTTCAGCCCGAACCTTGACTACATGGCGTCTTCGCCGCGTCTGCGCGGGAGCCTGCAATGAGCCGCCTGGGTAATCTGTTGCGGCGCTTCGCCGCGCGGCTGGATGCAAGCGCTCCCGGTGTGCCGACGCCCAGTACCAATGTTGCCGAGATCACCCCGTGTACACCCCGCCGTGATCCATGGGAGGGCAAGCGGCTGAATCTGGTGTTACCGTCGATCAACAAGCAGCACTATTTCGGTGGCATCCATACGGCCGTACTG
>NZ_JBHHMJ010000660.1:0-14798 GCF_042136455.1 Stenotrophomonas sp. 3diitr2024 | reverse complement strand
CAGATCCCTTTTGCCAAGGCAAAAGGGATCTGACCCCAAGACCCATTGCTCAGCCCGCGCAGCGCGCGCAGAGACCGTGCACTTCCAGCGTCTGTGCCTGCGGCTGGAAGCCCAGTTCCTTGGCCCGCTTCTCCAGCTGGCTGACGATCTCGCGGTCTTCCAGCTCCACTGCGCTGTGGCAGCTGTTGCAGATCAGGAACGGCACCGAATGGGCGGCGCTGCTGGGATGGTGGCAGGCCACGAAGGCATTCACCGACTCCAGCTTGTGCACAAAGCCATTGGCCATCAGGAAATCCAGCGCGCGGTACACGGTGGGCGGGGCATCAGCGCCCACGCCCTTGCCGTTGCGCACCCATTCCAGCAGCTCGTAGGCCTTGACCGGCTTGCCGGCCTCGGCGATCAGCTTCAGCACGTTGGCGCGGATCGGGGTCAGGCGCAGCCCGCGTTCGCGCGAGACACGCTCGACCACCGCCACGAAATCCGATGCGTCGTGGACGTGGTGGTGCGGGGCGGTACAGGCAGTGGCGGTCTTGGCGGGCATGCGTGTTCTCCGGTTCGGGCCTGGCAAGGATGCCTCAGGCCGTTGCTACCTTGGTGATGGCCACATCAATGCGTTTCAAGGCCTGTTCGCGGCCGGCCAGGTACACGGTATGGGAAATGTCAGGGCTGACCTGGGTGCCGGTGATGGCCACGCGCAGCGGCTGGGCGACCTTGCCCATGCCGATCTCCAGCGCTGCGGCCGCGTCATGCAGGGCCACCCCCACCGACTCGGCGGTCCATTCCGGCAGCGCGGCCAGCAGCTCGCGGGCCTTGCCCAGCGCCACCTCGGCACCGGCCTTGAAGTGTTTGGCCACCGCCGCTTCATCGTACTCGGTCAGCGGCTGGTACCAGACCACGGCCTTCTCGGCCATTTCCTTCAGGGTCTGCACGCGTTCACGCAGGGCGATCACCACATCCTCCGGAGCCGGGCCGGCGGCCACGTCCAGCCCCAGCTTCTGCAGCTGGTAGACCAGGTGCGGCACGATCGCGGCCACGTCCTCGGTCTTCAGGAAGTGCTGGTTGACCCAGCCCAGCTTGGCCATGTCCAGGCGCGAGGCCTTGGAATTGCAATCCTTCACGTCGAACAGGTCGATCAGTTCCTGGCGGCTGAACAGCTCCTGGTCACCATGCGACCAGCCCAGGCGGGCCAGGTAGCTCAGCAGCGCATCGGGCAGGTAGCCGGCGTCCTTGTACTGCATCACGTCAGCCGCACCGGTGCGCTTGGACAGCTTGGCGCCCTGCTCGTCCAGGATCATCGGCATGTGGCCGAACCTGGGCACCGGCGCGCCGATGCCTTCATACAGGTTGATCTGGCGCGGGGTGTTGTTGATGTGGTCGTCGCCGCGGATGACCTCGGTGATGCCCATGTCCCAGTCGTCCACCACCACCGCGAAGTTGTAGGTGGGGTAGCCGTCCGGGCGGAAGATGACCATGTCATCCAGCTCGCTGTTGGCGATCTCGATGCGGCCCTTGATCAGGTCATCGAACACCACCGTGCCTTCCAGCGGGTTCTTGAAGCGGATGACGCGGTTCGGGTCGTCCCGGTAGGGCAGGCCCAGATCGCGCGCAGCGCCGTTGTAGCGCGGCTTTTCCTGCCTGGCCATGGCGGCCTCGCGCATGGCATCCAGCTCCTCGCGGGTCTCGTAGGCGTAGTAAGCCTTGCCCTCGGCGATCAGCTGCTCGGCCACTTCCTGGTAACGGGCGACGCGGTCGGTCTGGTAGATCGGGCCTTCGTCGTAGTCCAGGCCCAGCCACTCCATCGCCTCCAGGATGGCGTCGATTGCGCCCTGGGTGCTGCGTTCGCGGTCGGTGTCCTCGATGCGCAGCACGAACTCACCGCCGCGGTGACGGGCCTCCAGCCAGCAGTACAGCGCGGTGCGGGCACCACCGATGTGCAGGTAGCCAGTGGGACTGGGGGCGAAGCGGGTGCGGCAGGTCATGGACGGCTCGAGGAACGGGAATCCCCCGATTTTACCAGCCCACCGCCCCCGACGGAAAAAGGGGACGGAGGGGATTAAGTCGCGATTGCCCAGCCCTGGGGTGCTGCAACCGGGAAGCGGAGGGGAGATGCGACTTAATCCCCTCCGTCCCCTTTTACGGTTCTGCCTTTCGCGGGAAGGACGGCTCGCGCATTGCGGCGTTGTAGGCGAACGAAGCGACGATGGCCGCGGCCTGCTTCAGGTCTTCCGGTTCGGCGTGGTCCCAGGTGTCCAGGTGGCTGTGGTGGACGTTGGTGAAGTAGTCCAGCCGGTCCTGGATGAACTGGAAGCCCGGCAGGCCGATGCGATCGAAGCTGATGTGGTCGGTACTGCCGGTGTTGCGGGTGGCCACGGTGGTGGCGCCCACGTCATGGAACGGCGCCAGCCAGGCTTCGAAGATCGGCATCGCCGCCAGGTTTTCCTGCGCGTAGATGCCACGGAAGCGGCCCGAGCCGTTGTCCATGTTGAAGTAAACCTGGAACTTGCTGTAATCGCGGGTCTTCTGCAGTGCACCGGTCGGCTCGCGCAGCGACGCCGGCAGCGCCTTCTGCGCCGCGTCAGTGGGTTCGGGGAAGCGACCGAAATGCTTGGCGACGTAGGCCTGCGAGCCGATCAGGCCCTGCTCCTCGCCGCTCCACAGCGCCACGCGGATGGTGCGCTTGGGCTTGGCGCCGGTGGCCTTGAGGATGCGCATCGCCTCCATCATCACCGCCACGCCGGCCGCGTTGTCGGCCGCACCGGTGCCGCTGTGCCACGAATCCAGGTGCGCACCGATCATCACCACTTCATCGGGCTTGCTGCTGCCGCGGATCTCGGCCAGCGTGTTGTAGCCGGGCTGGTCGGCCTCGTCGGTGAAGCGCGCCGCTACAGCCACGCGCAGGCGCACCGTCTGCTTGGCCTGAAGCGCCCGCACCAGCGGATTGAAGTGTTCGCTGATCATCGCCAGTTCCGGGATGCCCACCGGCTCACCGGCCTTGCGCGAACCGCCGCCGGCAACGCGGATGATGCCGTTGTCCCAGCTGCTGATGCTGATCGAGGCCAGCGCGCCCTCTTCGACGAAGAACGCATTGACCTTGGCCGCCAGCTGCTGGCGCTCCTGGTACTCGTTGACCCGCTTGGTGCGCTCGGCGGTAGCATCCTTGTCCTTGGGCAGGGTGAACTCCTGCAGGCCCTCGAGCGAGGTCGCGTCGTGGCGGTGCGAATCGGGCTCGGTGCCCCGCTTGTATTCGCGTGCCTCGCCCAGCAGGAGGATCTTGCCACGCAGCTTGCCGCGGTACTTCTCGATGTCTTCGGGCTTCTTGATGTCGACCTGCACCAGCTCGCCTTCGACCGGGCCCTTCGTACCGGGGGTCCAGGCCTTGGGGAGCGCATGCAGCGGCTGCACGCGGTCACCCAGCATTTCCACGCTCGCCGAGGTGAATTCCCAGCCACGGCCGAAATCATCGAAGGCCTCGTCGTGGACGTTGTCCAGCTTCCATTCGTTGAACTTGCCGCGGGTCCACGCATTGGCGCGGCCCATCGCCGGCGAATTGCTCAGGCGCGGGCCGATGCGCTCGGTGAGATAGCTGAAGGTGTCCATCACCTGCGAACGGTGGAACGCCTCCTGACGGATGCGGCTGACCATGTCCAGGTCCACCGTCTCGCGCTGCTGTGCCGCTGCATTGCCACCCATCGCCAGCGCTACGGCCAGCACGCCCCACTTCAACACATCGCACCCCTGCCCTTCGGCTCGATCATCAACCCATCGAGTCTAGCCAGCCGGGGCGCGGCGATACCGTCCCATCGGTCATGGGCGGCGCGGAAGCGTGCGAACCGAGGTTCGCACCCACAGGAGAGTGGTTGGTTCGCACCCACAGCAGAGTCTTGGTTCGTACCCGCAAAAGCCGAATCACCCGCTCCATCCCAACCACAACTGCGCCCGCTCCGGCAGCAACAGCAACCAGTGCCGCCGGTCGACGCTGCTGCAGCCGTACACCGCCGCGTGTGCCGGCCAGTCATCCGGAAGGCCGCCGATGCCGATCTCGGCCAATGCCTCCGCGCCGGCCTTCCATGGCCGATAGCGCGGCACCCGCCCGGCCACCGCGCGCGTCCCTGCCGCGCCCCCTGCAGCCAACGCAATCCCTGCCCCTGCAATCCTTCGCAGGTCACCGCCGCCAGCTGGAAGCGGACCAGACCGGGGGCGATCCGCGCCCCCGGCAGGGCCGCCAGCACGCCATGTGCCTGCAGCAGCGCATCCACTTCCAGCAGGGCCGGAATGCCCTGCCGTGCCCGTTGCCGCAATCCCCGGCGCCAGCCCATGGCGTGCTCCTTACTTCAGGTCCGCGCCGAGCGCGTACCAGTCGACCCGGCGGGTCACCCACATCGCAAGCGCCAGGATCACGAACAGCAGCAGCGACCCCATCAGCAGTGCGTTGTTCTCCGACACCAGCAGGCCATACAGCGCGCCGTACAGCACGGTCAGCAGGGCCGCGAAGCCGAGGCCGCGCTTCCAATGGCCCAGCACGTTGGCCAGGTACACCGCCTGCAGGCCGATGCAGGCCACCGCCGAGACCAGGTAGGCCTTCCAGAACGCGATGTGTTCGGACAGGCTGATCAGCAGCAGGAAGAAGATCGCCAGCGCCAGGCCGACCATGAGGTACTGCAGCGGGTGGATGCGTAGCGACTTGATCAGCTCGAACAGGATGAAGCCGACGAAGGTCAGCAGCACGAACAGCACCCCGTACTTGGACGCACGGTCGGCCTGGGTGTAGGTATCGACCGGATCGACCAGCGACACCGTCACCGCCTGCGAGTCGACCGAACCTTCATTGCGCAGCTGCCGCTGTGCGTCGGAGGCCAGCGAGGACACCGCCCAGCGCGCGTCGAATCCCTGTGCATCAACGCGCCGCTCGTTGGGCAGGAACGCACCGCTGAACGACGGATGCGGCCAGCTCGAACGCAGCGCGATGTGGGTGTCATCGCCTACCGGCACCACCGACAGCATGCGGCTGCCATCCAGGCGCAGCTCCAGTTCAACGGTGCTGGCCGCCAGCGTGCCGCCCTGATCCGCAGCGAAACCGGCCACCGGCGCATGCAGGCCACGGCCGACTTCGCTGGCCACGCCGACGCCCGGCAGCAGGCGCAGCTGCTTGCCATCCACGCGCAGGTTCGGTGTACCGACCAGGCCGCGCACATCGGAAATTCCCACCGCCACATACGGCTGGCCATACGTGCGCCCTGCCTTCACCGGATAATCGTCAGCGGCGAAGCTCGCCTTCATCTGGCCGTTCCAGCTGTACACCGGCACCTTGAACAGGCCGACTTCGCGCTGGCTCGGCAGCATCTCACCGCCCACGTCCAGCGACGCCGGCATCTGCAGCCAGTGCCCCTCGGTGACCTGCACCTCGGTCTTCTTGACGCCCAGCGGGTCAACCAGTTCAACCTGCTTGCGTTCCACCCACGGCACCACCCGCACCGGGCCCACCAGCTGCTGCGTGCCGGCACGGCTGTCGGCCACCCGCGCAAAGGCCTCGTCGCGGTACTGGCTGCGCTCGGTGATCACCCCGCGGATCATCATCAGCGGCACCAGCAACAACAGGATCAGCCCGCCGACAATGGCGAACCGCAGCAGCATCTTCAGGGATTTCATGGTCCATCCTCGTTGGAGAGGGCTGCAGGATGGACCGCTGCGGTGAGCAGGGTTTGTGGCGAATTTGAAGCGAGTGTGAAGTCAGCGGCGCGGGCGCTGGCCCGCTGCACCCAACGGCAGCCACAGGCTGGCCACCGTGCCACCGCCATCGCGGGCGTCGAGGCTGGCGCGTCCGTCATGCAGGCGAGCCACTTCCTGCACGAACGGCAGGCCCAGGCCGGAACTGCGCCGGCCGCTGCCGGGGCGGGCCAGCGAATAGAAGCGTTCGAACACCCGTTCGCGCGCGTAGTCGGGAATGCCGGCACCGCGATCCGCTACCTGCAGGCGCACGCTCGGCCCGTCCACCTCGGCCTGCAGCGCGATGTCCGCGCCGGGCGGTGAGAAGGCAATGGCGTTGTCGATCAGGTTGTGCAACGCCTGCCGCAGCAGATAGGCATCACCCTGCACGCGCATGTCGGGCACGCTGCCGATGCGCACCTGCACGCCGGCCGCCTGCGCGCGCACCTGCGCGGCCGCCGCTGCGTCGGCCAGCAAGGTTGGCAGCGCGATCGGATCGCGGGTCTGCAGCCAGCCGTGCTGTTCCACTTCGGCCAGCGCCAGCAGCTTGTCGATCGTCTCGGTCAGCCGCTCCTGCTGATCGACGATGCTGCGTGCGAAATGCACGCGGTCGGCTTCCGGCAGCGGCTCCTGCAGCAGCTCGGCGGCACCGCGGATCGCCGCCAACGGACTCTTCATTTCATGCGTCAGCGACTGGACGTACTGCTCGACGTAGGCCTTGCCCTCGAGCTTGCGGCGCATCGTTTCCAGTGCCTGGCCCAGGTCGCCGATCTCGTCGCGGCGACGCCGCGGCGGTGGCACCGGTTCGCCGGCGCTGACCGCCCGTGCATAGCGGCTGAGCTGGCCAAGGCCCGTGGTGAGCCACATCGTCACCAGCACGCCGACCAGCGCCGACAATCCGATCAGCCAGGCGCCGCGCTCGATGATGGCGCGCTGGCTGGCCGCAATGAACGGATCGATGCTGCGGTTGGGCTGGGCCAGGCTGAGCACGCCGATCAGGGTGCGGCCATCGGCCGGGTCGTATACCGGCGCCGCCACATGCATCACCGTATCGCCTTCTTCGCCTGGCACTTCCGGGCTGGAGCGGGCACCGTACTCGCCACGCAGGGTGCGGTAGACATCGTTCCAGCGCGAATTGTCACGCCCCAGGTCGCGGCCCAGCGAGTCGTAAATGACGATGCCCTTGGCATCGGTGATGGTCACCCGGTAGTCCAGTGAGCGCTTGGGAAAGCGCCAGACCATCGCCTTCAGGTCACGCTGCCGCGCCTTGGCCAGGTTGCGGGTGAAGCTGCCGCTGCGGATGGTGCCGTCCTTGACATCGGCCGCCGCCATCTCGGCCAGCACGTTGGCGGCATCGACCAGGGTCGATTCCATCGCCTGGCGCACACCCGGCTTCACTTCGTTGACGAACACGCGCATCACGAAGAACGCGGCGATGCCGGTGATCAGGAAGAAGCCGAGGAACAGCTTCAGGACCAAGCGCATCGGCTAGACCTCCAGCGCGTAGCCGAGGCCACGGTGGGTGCGGATCGGGTCGTCGCTGGCACCGGCTGCGCGCAGCTTGGCGCGCAACGTCTTTACATGGGTGTCGACGGTGCGGTCGGCACTGTCGGCGCTGCTGTCCCAGCCGCGATCCATCAACTGGGCACGACTGAGGATGGCACCCGGCCGCTGCAGCAACGCTTCCAGCAACGCGTACTCGTAGCGGGTCAGGTCCAGCGCGTGGCCGCGGAAGCGGATGCGCCGGCCTTCGCGGTCGATGGCGAAGGCACCATGTTCCTGCCAGCCCGCATCGGCGCCGGGGGCTGCCGCGACCGGCGCGGCGCGACGCAGGCGCGCACGCACCCGCGCCACCAGCTCACGCGGCGAGAACGGCTTGGTCATATAATCGTCGGCGCCCAGTTCCAGGCCCAGCACGCGGTCCACTTCATCGTTGCGGGCGGTCAGGAAGATCACCGGCAGCTGGGCCGCCGGCCCGGGCTGCGCGCGCAGCCGCCGGCACACCTCGAAACCGCCCAGGTCGGGCAGGCCCACGTCCAGCACCACCACGTCGATATCCCCGGCCTGCAGGCGCTTCAGGGCCTCGCCACCGAGCAGGCAGTGGCTGGCGGCATAGCCCTCGCTGCGAAGCGCATAAAGCACGGTTTCGGCGATGGCGGCTTCGTCCTCGACGACCAGGACATGGGCAACAGGAGCTGTCATGGCGCGCAGCATAGCCGCTGCGGCCGCCGCCCCGTACACTGCCGCCCATGAACTATCGCCACGCCTTCCATGCCGGCAACCACGCCGATGTGCTCAAGCACATCGTGCAGCTGGCCCTGATCGACAGCTTCAAGCGCAAGGACAGCCCATTCTTCGTGCTCGACACCCACGGCGGTGCCGGCCGCTACCTGCTGGCCAGCGAAGAGAGCCGCAAGACCCTGGAGGCCGAGTCCGGGATCATGCGGCTGATGGCCCAGCCCAAGCTGCCGGAGGTGGTCGAGCGCTACCTGAAGGCGGTGCAGGCCGACAATCCGGTGGGCGCGTTGACCAACTACCCGGGCTCGCCGCTGCTGAGCGCACAGGCGATGCGCGCGCAGGACCGCATGGCGGTCTGTGAGCTGCAGGAAGCCGAAACGGCCACGCTGAAGGCCCTGTTCGCCCATGACAGCCGCGTCGACGTTCGGGCGGGCGATGGCTATGCCCTGCTGCGTTCGCTGCTGCCGCCGAAGTTCAACGGCAGCAAGATCGGCCGCGGCCTGGTGCTGATCGACCCGCCCTACGAAGCCCAGGATGCGGAGTACCAGGCGGTGCTGGCCGCCCTGGCCGAAACCCTGGCACGCTGGCCGCAGGCCACCTGTGCGGTCTGGTTCCCGATCAAGCAGCGCCGCACCATCCTGCACTTCCTGCGCAAGGCCACCGCCCTGCCGGTGAAATCGGCGATGACGATCGAGTTCCTGGTGCGCCCCGACGACTCGCCGCTGCGCCTCAACGGCAGCGGCATGCTGCTGCTCAACCCGCCGTGGCAGTTCGACCGCGTGGTCGGTCCGGCCCTGCCGGCGCTGCGCCAGCACCTGGGCGAACCCGGGGCCAGCACCCGCCTGGACTGGCTCAAAGCCCCCGAATAACGGCCTTCACGAGGCTGTACCGCCGTGAGCCTTTCGTTCACGGAACGCAGCCCCGGTGATGCCACAATCGATGGACCACCAAGGAATCACCCGGTATGGCCACTCGCAACCGCATGCCGCCCTGGCATGAGATCTTCAAGGCTCCCAGCGGCCACGAGCTGCTGATCCGCCCCATCCGCCCGGAAGATGGCGCACCGCTGCAAGCGGCATTCAGCCTGTTCGGGCCGGAAGAAATCCGTGATCGTTTCCTGCAGGCGGTGACCGAGCTGTCGCCGGAAACCACCCAGCGTCTGACCCACCCCAACCCGAAGACCGAGATCACCCTGGTCGCAGCCGAGTCCCTGCCCGCGGGCGAAGCGGTGGTCGGCGCGGTCGCCCGGGCCTCGATCATCCCCGGCACCCGTGAAGCCGAGTACGCGATCCTGATCAGCCGCTTCCTGATCGGCCAAGGCCTGGGACGGCAGCTGATGCGCAAGCTGGTGAAGTGGGGCCGTGGCAAGTACCTGGACCGCCTGTACGGCGACGTTGCCGCCGAGAACGAACCGATGAAGCAGCTGGCCGCGTCGCTGGGCTTCAAGCCGGTGCCGCACCCGACCGGAGCCGAAGGCCTGGTCCGGATGGTGCTGGAGCTGGACAACTGACGGATGCGCCGGGCCCTGCCCGGCCACGTCTCCCGGTAGTGCCGGCCGCTGGCCGGCATTCCGCTGCCCCAACGGCAGATGAGGCTGCCGGCAACGGGCCGGCACGATGCACCGGGACCAGATCGGGCTTCTGCTAAAATCCGGGGTCCATGTCGCGTACCTCATACCCCGCCCCGCCGCTGCCGCGCGCCGGCCAGCTCCGCGCCTGGTGGCGCGCCCCCGCCTCGCCCACCGCACTGGCCTGGTACCTGGCCCAGGCATCGCGCGTGCACGACGCTCCGCTGCTGGTGATCGCCCGTGACAACCACGGCGCAAACCAGCTTGAAGCCGATCTGCAGACCCTGCTCGGCGGTGACCCGGCCCTGCCGGTGGTCGCCTTCCCGGACTGGGAAACCCTGCCCTACGACCGCTTCAGCCCGCATCCGGACATCATCTCGCAGCGCCTGGCTGCCCTGCACCGCCTGCCCACGCTGAAGCGTGGCCTGGTGATCGTGCCGGTGCAGACCCTGCTGCAGCAGCTGGCCCCGCGCAGCTACGTCATTGGTGGCAGCTTCGACCTGAAGGTCGGCCAGCGCCTGGATCTGGAAGCCGAGAAGCGCCGCCTGGAAAGCGCCGGCTACCGCAACGTGCCGCAGGTGATGGACCCGGGTGACTTCGCCGTGCGCGGCGGCCTGCTCGACGTGTTCCCGATGGGCGCCGACGAGCCGCTGCGGGTGGAACTGCTGGACGAGGACATCGATTCGATCCGTGCCTTCGATCCGGAAAGCCAGCGTTCGCTGGACAAGGTCGAGGCGGTGCACATGCTGCCGGGCCGCGAAGTGCCCATGGACGAGGCCAGCATCGCCCGCGTGCTGTCCACGCTGCGCGAGCGCTTCGATGTCGATACCCGGCGCAGCGCGCTGTACCAGGACCTGAAATCCGGGCTGGCCCCGGCCGGCGTCGAGTACTACCTGCCGCTGTTCTTCGAGCGCACCGCAACCCTGTTCGACTACCTGCCCAGCGGCAGCCTGCCGGTGGTCTGTGCCGGTGCCGGCGAAGCCGCCGAGGCGTTCTGGGCGCAGACCGGCGAGCGTTATGAGCAGCGCCGCCACGATGTGGAACGGCCGCTGCTGCCGCCGTCGGCGCTGTACCTGTCGCCGGAGCTGCTGCGCGAGCGCCTGAACGATGCCCCGCGCATCGAGGTATGGGCCGCCGACCACGCACGCATCGCCGACGCGCACGCGCTGGGCGACCAGCCGCTGCCCCCGCTGCCGGTGGCCGCACGCGAAGCCCCCGCCGGCGATGCGCTGAAATCCTTCCTCGGCCATTATCCGGGCCGGGTACTGATCGCCGCCGATTCGCCCGGCCGCCGCGAGGCACTGCTGGAAGTGCTGCAGGCCGCCGAGCTGAAGCCGCCGGTGGTGGCCGACCTGCCCAGCTTCCTCGCTAGCGATGCGCGCTTCGCGATCGCGGTGGCGCCGCTGGAAGATGGCTTCGCGCTGGACGACCCGCGCATCGCGGTGCTGACCGAGCGCCAGCTGTTCCCCGAGCGCGCCGGCAGCACCCGCCGCACGCGCCGTGCCGGCCGCGAGCCGGAGGCGATCATCCGCGACCTCGGCGAGCTGACCGAGGGTGCGCCGATCGTGCACGAGGACCATGGCGTCGGCCGCTACCGTGGCCTGATCGCGATGGACGTCGGCGGCATGCCCGGCGAGTTCCTCGACATCGAATATGCCAAGGGCGACCGCCTGTATGTACCGGTCGCCCAGCTGCACCTGATCAGCCGCTACTCCGGTGCTTCGGCGGAAACCGCACCGCTGCATTCGCTCGGTGGCGAGCAGTGGAGCAAGGCCAAGCGCAAGGCCGCCGAGAAGGTGCGCGATGTCGCCGCCGAACTGCTGGAAATCCAGGCCCGCCGGCAGGCGCGTGCCGGCCTGGCACTGCAGGTCGACCGCGCGATGTACGAGCCGTTCGCCGCCGGTTTCCCGTTCGAGGAAACCCCCGACCAGCTGGCTGCGATCGATGCCACCCTGCGCGACCTGGCCAGCAGCCAGCCGATGGACCGCGTGGTCTGCGGCGACGTCGGCTTCGGCAAGACCGAGGTGGCGGTGCGCGCTGCATTTGCTGCGGCCAGTGCCGGCAAGCAGGTGGCGGTGCTGGTGCCGACCACGCTGCTGGCCGAGCAGCATTACCGCAACTTCCGCGACCGTTTCGCCGATTACCCGCTGAAGGTCGAAGTGCTGTCGCGCTTCAAGACCAGCAAGGAAATCAAGGCCGAACTGGAGAAGGTGGCCGCTGGCACCATCGACGTCATCGTCGGCACCCATCGCCTGCTGCAGCCTGACGTGAAGTTCAAGGACCTGGGCATGGTCATCGTCGACGAGGAGCAGCGATTCGGCGTGCGCCAGAAGGAGGCGCTGAAGGCGCTGCGCGCCAACGTACACCTGCTGACGCTGACCGCCACGCCGATCCCGCGCACGCTCAACATGGCCATGGCCGGCCTGCGCGATCTGTCGATCATCGCCACGCCGCCGCCGAACCGGCTGGCGGTGCAGACCTTCATCACCCAGTGGGACAACGCGCTGCTGCGCGAAGCCTTCCAGCGCGAGCTCGCGCGCGGTGGCCAGCTGTACTTCCTGCACAACGATGTGGAGAGCATCGGCCGCATGCAGCGCGAGCTGTCCGAGCTGGTGCCGGAGGCACGCATCGGCATCGCCCACGGGCAGATGCCCGAGCGCGAACTGGAAAAGGTGATGCTGGATTTCCAGAAGCAGCGTTTCAACGTGCTGCTGTCGACCACGATCATCGAATCGGGCATCGACATCCCCAACGCCAACACCATCATCATCAACCGTGCCGACCGTTTCGGCCTGGCCCAGCTGCACCAGCTGCGTGGCCGCGTGGGCCGTTCGCACCACCGTGCCTACGCCTACCTGATCACCCCCGACCGTCGCGCGATCACCCCCGACGCCGAGAAGCGCCTGGAAGCGATCGCCTCGATGGACGAGCTGGGCGCCGGCTTCACCCTGGCCACCCACGATCTGGAAATCCGCGGCGCCGGTGAACTGCTGGGCGAGGACCAGAGCGGGCAGATGGCCGAGGTCGGCTTCAGCCTGTATACCGAGCTGCTGGAACGCGCGGTACGCAGCATCAAGCAGGGCAAGCTGCCCGACCTGGATGCCGGTGAAGAAGTGCGCGGCGCCGAGGTCGAGCTGCATGTGCCGGCACTGATCCCGGAAGACTATCTGCCGGACGTGCACACCCGCCTGACCCTGTACAAGCGCATTTCAAGCGCGCGCGACAGCGATGCACTCCGCGAACTGCAGGTGGAGATGATCGACCGCTTCGGCCTGCTGCCGGATGCAGCCAAGCACCTGTTCGCCATCGCCGAGCTGAAGCTGAAAGCCAATACGCTGGGCATCCGCAAGCTCGACCTGGGCGAGAACGGCGGCCGCATCGTGTTCGAGTCCAAGCCGAACATCGATCCGATGGCGGTGATCCAGCTGATCCAGAAACAACCGAACCTCTATGCCATGGAAGGGCCCGACAAGCTGCGCATCAAGCACCCGCTGCCGTTGCCGGAAGACCGCTTCAATGCGGCCCGCGCCCTTCTGACCACCCTCGCCCCGGGTTGATCACCCCCCGAACACCCCGCACCGGCCCCCACCCGGTGCGGGCGGATGACCATGTTCCCTGACGCCGTACCCGCCCCCGACCTGCTGCACGCGCAGGCCTGCCTGATCGATGCCCTCGCGATGTCGCTGCAGATGCGCGACGCCTACACCCGCCACCACTGCGACCGCGTTGGCCTGCTCGCGCAGTGTCTGGCCACGCACTGCGATCTTGATGACGAGGCCCGTGCGCAGATCGGCCTGGCCGCGCGCTTCCATGACATCGGCAAGATCGGCATACCCGATGATGTGCTGCTGGCACCCCGCCGGCATACCGATGAGGAGCGCGCGATCATGCGCGAGCATCCGGTACGCGGCGAACACATCTTCCTGGCCACCGGCCGCAGCGACGCCTTGCCGGTGGCGCGGCTGATCCGCGCCCATCACGAGGCCTTCGATGGCAGCGGCTACCCCGATGGGCTGCGCGGCGAATCCATCCCGCTGGGTGCGCGCATCGTCACCATCGCCGATGCCTACGATGCGATGACCAGCGTGCGCCCGTATCGCAATGCGATGGAGCATGAGGCCGCATTGCGGATCATCGACGAGCAGGCCGGCGGGCTGGTGGATCCGTACGTGCTGCAACGCTTCCATCGCATGCTGGAGCGGGAACCGGCGCTGGCCTGAGATCTTCCCGACGGTGAAACGACCCGCCGGTAGAGTCGACTGTTAGTTGTGTAAACCCACCACGTTGTTCAGCGGGATTCTGGAAATAGGCGGCTGGCTGCCGATCCCCATGTGGGGTCGGTGCCAGTTGTAGTGATGCAGCCATTCAGGTAGCACGGCATCGCGTTGCTCTGACGAAGCGTACTCGCAGGCGTAGGCCCATTCGCGCAAGCTGGTCTGGATGAAGCGCTCGGCCTTACCGTTGGTTCGCGGGGTGTAGGGCTTGGTCCGATAGTGCTTCATGCCCAACGAGGCGACGAGTCGAGCGAAGACGCCGGAGCGATAGCAGGCGCCGTTGTCAGTCAGGACACGCTGGAAGGTGACCCCCAGCGTCTTGTAGTACGCCAAAGCGGCCAGCAGCGCTTGGCAGGCCGTTGGGCCCTTTTCATCGGTGTGAACGCTGCTGAAGGCGACTCGGGAGTGGTCATCAATGGCCACATGGACATAGCCCCAGCCACCGCCGCCAGCATTGCCACGCCGATTCGGATCGACCCGGTGTCCGGGTCGGTGGAAGTTGCCGAGTTTCTTGATATCCAAGTGCAGCAAGCCGCCCGGGCTGTCGTACTCATACCGGACCGCCTTCTTCGGTGGGTCCAGAAGGCACAGGCGATTGAGTCCTCGTCGGCGCATCAGTCGTGAAATGGTGCTGTGAGCCACACCCAGTGCCTTGGAAATGGTCAGGTAGGTTTGCCGTTGACGTCGACGCTGGACGATCTGCTCTACCAGTGCCTCGGGGGTGCCATGGGGGCTGCGGCTGGGCCGAGAGCTGCGGTTCTGCAGCCCAATCAGGCCCTCGGCTCGATATCGGGCCAGCCACTTGTAAGCCGTGCGTACACTCACCCCGCAAGCCTGGGCGGCCTCTTCTGGCCGAAGGCCTTGCTCAGTGATGCGGCGGACAAGAAGTTCTCGACTAAACGGCGTCAAACGGGCATTTTTATGATGGTTCATCCGGGCTCTTTGGGGACTGGATAGGTGTGGTAACCACCATTTTCCAAAGATGCCCCGGATGAACAACCTACCGAGAGATCACA
>NZ_JBHHMJ010000636.1:0-13426 GCF_042136455.1 Stenotrophomonas sp. 3diitr2024 | reverse complement strand
CCATGGATGGCGCCATCGAGCCCCCATGGATGGGTTTACGGCGTGTCCTGACCTCCCACACCGCCCCGCCACCCCACGGATAGCTCGCTTTTGCCGTTGCCGTTGCCGTTGCCGTTGCTTGCAGCTTCGGCAGGTGCAGGGCTGCAAGCCCTGCCGAACACTCCACCGGGCGTAGAATGCGGCCATGAGCGAATCCCTTGATAACCACCTGGTCCACGGCCGCCGCCAGCGGCCGGATGGCCCGTCGCCGATCGATGTCATCTCGGTCCAGTCGCAGCTTGTCTACGGCCACGCCGGCAACAGTGCCGCCGTACCGCCGATGCGCGCGCTGGGCGTGCGCGTGGCGGAAATCCCGACCGTGCTGCTGAGCAATGCGCCTTTCTACGACACCACGCGTGGCCGCGTGCTGCCCGCTGACTGGTTCGCCGACCTGTTGCTGGGCACCCACGAGCGCGGCCTGCCGCAGCGGGCGAAAATGCTCGTCTCCGGCTATTTCGGCAGCACCGCCAACGGGGCCGCCTTCGCAGACTGGCTGGACGACATCCTGCCGGCCTGCCCGCAGCTGCGCTATTGCCTGGACCCGGTGATTGGCGACACGCACACCGGCCCCTACGTGGAACCCGGGTTGGAAGCGATCTTCGCCGAGCGCCTGTTGCCGCATGCCTGGCTGGTGACGCCGAACGCTTTCGAACTGAATCGCCTGACCGGCATGCCGGCGTTGGCCGAGGCCGATGCCATCGACGCCGCGCGCACGCTGCTGGATCGCGGCCCGCATTGGGTGATCGCGCACAGCGTGGGCGGCACCCCGGGTGAACTGGTGACCCTGGCCGTCGGCCGCGAGGAAACCTGGCGCTGGACCTCGCCGCTGCTGCCGGTGGACGTGGCGGGTACCGGCGATGTGCTGATGTCGCTGGTGGTGTCGTTCCTGCTGCGCGGCGAATCGATGCAGCAGGCGATTTCGCGTGCGATTGCCGGCACCCATGCGGCGCTGGAGGCGACCCTGGACAACGGCTTCGAGGAATTCGACGTGGTCGCCGCCGCGCCGGCGGCGCTGGCCGAAGGCACGCGCTTCCGCGCCGAACGCGTTGCATGAGCGGCCTGGACCCACGCACGCCGCGCACGGTCGGCATCATCGGCAGCGCTGGCGCCTACGGGCGCTGGCTGACCCGCTTCTTCCAGCAGCACCTGCAGTTGCAGGTGATCGGCCACGATCCGGCCGACCCAGGTTCGCACACGCCGGAACACCTGCTGGCGCAGGCCGATGTGCTGGTGTTCTCGGCACCGATCCGGCACACCCCGGCGTTGATCGCCGAGTACGTGCGGCAATCGGCGGGCCGCGAGCAGGGCAGGCTGTGGCTGGATGTGACCTCGGTAAAGGAGGCGCCGGTGCAGGCGATGCTGGCGTCGCGGGCCGAAGTGGTCGGCCTGCACCCGATGACCGCGCCGCCGAAGGCGCCGACCCTGAAGGGCAGAGTGATGGTGGTCTGCGAAGCGCGGCTGCAGCTTTGGCAGGCGTGGGTCGATACGCTGTGCGCCGCGCTGCAGGCCGAGTGCGTGCGGGCCACGCCGCAGCACCACGACCAGATGATGGCGCTGGTGCAGGCGATGGTGCATGCCACCCATCTGGCCCAGGCCGGCGTGTTGCGCCAGTACCAGCCGCAGCTGGGCGATCTGGCTGCGATGATGCCGTACCGTTCGGCATCGTTCGAGCTGGATACGGCGATCATTTCGCGCATCCTGTCGCTCAACCCGGCGATCTACGAAGACATCCAGTTCGGCAACCCGTACGTGGCGCCGATGCTGGAGCGGCTGGTGGGCCAGCTGCAGGCATTGCAGGCGCAGGTCGTGCAGGGTGACGACGGTGCACGTGGTGCATTCCGCGAGCAACTGCTGTCGGCCAATCGCACTGCCTTCGGCGAGCAGGCGCTGGCGGACGGCAACTACACGTTCGAACGCGTGGGCTATCTGCTGGCTGACCTGACCGAGCGCAACGCGCTGTCAGTACACCTGCCGGAAGATCGGCCCGGCTCGCTGCGCGAGCTGCTGAACGTGTTCGAGCAGCATCGCATCAGCCTGGCCTCGATCCATTCCTCACGTACGCCTGGTGGCGAAGTGCACTTCCGCATCGGGTTCATTGCCGGCAGTGATCCGGCAGCGATCACCCGGGCGGCCGCGGAAGTGGACGCCAGCGGCATCGGGCGGGTGCTCGGCTGACCACATTCATCCACAGGCGGTGTGGATGGATCCTGAGCAAACGTGTGGATAACCTCGCTCAGCCCTTGCAGGCAAAGGCTGTCAAGATGCCTGGCGAAAAATTGGCCAAGCTTTTCTGTAGGGTCGAACCATGCTCGGGCGCTTTTGGCCAAAAGCGTGTCGATCAAGGTCGAAACCTGCCAGAGCGGAGGATGGAGATCCGGTAGCGCGAGCGCGGAGCAGCACGAATGCGGTAGCGCCGGGCCGTGCCCGGCGAACCTCAAATCGTCAACCGCAGTTCACCACCACTGGTGGTGAACTCGCGCCCATTGCGCACCAGCTGGCGCCCGTCATCCAGCTCATAGCGCGGCGTGGCTTCGGAGTGGTGCCCGCTGCCGTTCGCCTCGGGCTTGAATTCGATGATGATGTGGCTTTCGCCATTACTGTCGACGGCGGGGAACTGACGGAACGACATCGCGTACCTCCTTCAGCGGATGCTGCGGGTGCGGGGCCAGCTTGGTCTTGCCGATGTTAGCCGGCCGTCATCAATCGATGAACTGCAGTCGTGCCAGTTCAGCGTACAGTCCGCCTTCGGCCAGCAGCTGCGCATGGGTACCTTCGGCGACGATACGGCCCTGGTCCATCACCACGATGCGGTCGGCCTTGAGCACGGTGGCCAGGCGGTGGGCGATGACCAGCGTGGTGCGACCGGCCATCAGCCGCTCAAGTGCCTGCTGCACGCCATGCTCGCTCTGCGCATCCAGTGCGCTGGTGGCCTCATCGAGCAGCAGGATCGGCGCATCCTTCAGCAACGCGCGGGCGATCGCCACGCGCTGCTGCTGGCCACCGGACAGGCGTGCGCCGCGCTCGCCCAGTTCACTGTCGTAGCCTTGCGGCAATGCCCGCAGGAAGCCATCGGCCTCTGCTGCACGTGCGGCGCCCTCGACCTCGGCGTCGCTGGCCTGCAGCCTGCCGTAGCGGATGTTGTCGCGTGCACTGGCTGCGAACAGCGTCGGCTGCTGCGGTACCAGTGCCAGCTGCGCGCGCAGCTCGGCCGGATCGACCTGGCGCACGTCGATGCCATCCACGCAGATGCGGCCGCTGGCCGGATCGTGGAAGCGCAGCAGCATCGACAGCACCGTGCTCTTGCCTGCGCCCGACGGGCCGACCAGGGCCACGGTCTCACCCGGGCGGACATGCAGGTTGAAGTGGTCCAGCGCGGCCTGGTCCGGGCGCTGCGGGTAGTGGAAAACCACGTCGTCGAACTGGATTTCGCCGCGTAGCGGTTGCGGCAGTGCGTGCGGCTGCGCCGGCGCACGGATCTCGATGTCTTCCTGCAGCAGCTCGCCGATACGGCCCATGCCACCGGCCGCACGCTGCAGCTCGTTCCACACTTCGGCCAGGGCGCCCACCGAGCCGCCGCCGATCAGCGCGTACAACACGAACTGGCCCAGCGTGCCGGCACTGAGGCGGCCGTCGATGACATCGTGCGCGCCCAGCCACAGCACGCCAACGATGGCGCCAAACACCAACAGGATGGCACTGGCGGTAACCAGCGATTGCGCACCGATGCGCCGGCGTGCGGCACCGATGGCATCGCCCAGCGCCTTGTCAAAGCGCCCGCGCTCATAGGGCTCGCGCGCATGCGCCTGCACCGTGCGCACGGCGCCCAGCGTCTCGCTGGCCAGGCTGTTGGCATCGGCGATGCGGTCCTGGCTGCTGCGCGCAACCGTACGCAGCTTGCGCGCGCCGACGATGATCGGCAGCACCGCCAGCGGGATGCCGAGCAGTGACCACGCGGCCAGCCGCGGGCTGGTGACGAACAGCATCGCCAGGCTGCCGACCACGGTGACGCTGCTGCGCAGGGCGACCGACATGGTCGAGCCGACCACGCTGCGCAGCAGTTCGCTGTCGGCGGTCAGGCGCGAGACCAGTTCGCCGCTGCGGCTGCGGTCGTGGAAACCGGCGCCGAGCTGGATCAGGTGTGCATACAGGCGGCTGCGCAGGTCGGCGACGACCTTCTCGCCCAGCAGCGACACGAAGAAGAACCGTGCGGCCGTCGCCAGTGCCAGCACCACCGCCACCAGCATCAGCAGGGCGAAGGCACGGTTGATCTGGCCACCGCTGGTGAAGCCGTGGTCGATCATCTGCTTCACGGCGGGGGGCAGGCTCAGCGTGGCGGCCGAAGAGACCGCCAGGGCAAGCAGCCAGGCGGTGAACAACCCGCTGTGGCGGCGCACGAACGGCCACAACGTCCGCAGGCTGCCAAGGCGGCGCAGCGGCGGGGTCGAGGCAGGGGCGTCGTCCTTGTCAGTCATCCTGGTTGTCGTCTTGTATGCGGATACGGTCACGGGTGGCGTCGCGCAGGCGGATTTTCAATGCATCGACCTGATCGGCCGGCAATTCGGCCCGCAGGCACACGCCGTTGGCATCGAACTGTTCATCGAGTTTCCCGGCGCCGAAGGCGGGCAGGGTGGCGTGCAGGATGCCCAGGTCCTCGAAGCCGGCCAGCAGCTGCAGCCGGGCCATCGCCACCAGGGGCAGGCGGGGGGCGGTGCGCAGGCACTCGGCGGCAGCGCCACCGTAGGCGCGCACCAGTCCACCGGCGCCCAGCTTGATGCCGCCGAACCAGCGCGTCACCACCACCATCACACGGTCGAAACCCTGGCCATCGATTGCCGCCAGGATCGGTCGTCCGGCCGTTCCAGCGGGCTCGCCATCATCGCTGGAGCGGTAGTCCTGGCCGTACCGGTAGGCCCAGCAGTTGTGGGTCGCGTCGGCTGCTGCAACCTGCTGCAGGATCGCCATGGCCGCTGCGGCGCTGTCGATCGGCGCAGCATGGGCGATGAAACGACTGTGTTTGACTTCCAGCGTGTGGCTGACAGGCTGGGCGAGGGTATCGAGCATTCCCGTCATTCTACGGGGTCGCCGGAGGTCACGTTCTGCTTCAGTCGTCCAGCAACGGGCGCAGGTCGCGCGGCAGGCGGGCTTCCGGATACTGCTGCACGTAGCGCTCCAGGCTGGCGCGGGCCAGATCGCGCTGGCCGTCGTCGCGTCGCGCGCGGATCTTCTGCAGCCACTGCCGGCGCGGCAGTCGCGCGTCGGCGTCCACCTCGGCCTGCACGGCATCCGCGCTCAGGCCCGCGTCGCTGCCGCGGCGCATGATGCCCGGTGCGGAACGGCTGGGCGCCTCACGCTTCATCGAGGTGATCTCCACCCGATCCAGCGCCTGCGTCCGCTCCGCCTCGGCGGCATTGGTTGCCGGTGCCGCGGCCGTGCGTGCGTTCATTGCCCCGGACGCTGCTGGCGCGAATGCCGGTGCGGGTGCGGGTGCCGAGTAGGCGGCCGGTGCAGGTGGCGCTGGCGGCGCTGCAGCCGGAGCGGGCGGGAGCGCCGCAAAGGAGGTGTCGGCGGCCGCATCCGCGGCCATGGACCGTGCAGCCTGGGCCGGCGCTTCAGCGGTCTTGGCCGGCGCAGGCTTGTGCGCACGCGCGATGGCCGGTGCCGGGGCAGCGGAAACAGGGGCGGACTCGGGTGCTGCCGGGGCAGCGGCTGGTTCCGCAACCGCCACTGCGCTGTCGGCTGAACCACTTCCAGCGGCCTGATCGGCGGCCGCGACGTCTTCTGCCGCAGCCGGTGCTGCGGCAACAGCAGTCTCGCCCGCCGGAACCGGTGGCGGTTCAGGACGCAGCTGCCAGGCGATGCCGATGGCGAACACCATCGAAGCGGCGATGCCGAACACCGCTGGCCAACGCGGGCCTGTGCGCTGCTTGCGCGGCGCCTCGGGAGAGGCAACAACATCGGTACCCGGAGCGTCAACCGCGGCACGTGCCGCGGCCAGGATGGCGGCGTCCAGTGCGGCCGGTGGTGCCTGCTCGGCGCGACGGCCGAGCAGCCGGGCCAGCTCGCGTTCTTCCGGCGTCAGCGGTTCGTCTCGGTTCATGCGTTCAATCCCGCACGCAGCTTGTCCATCGCATAGCGCAGCCGCGATTTCACGGTTTCCCGGCCTACGCCGGTGATCTGGCCGATCTCCTCCAGGCTCAGTTCCTGATCCAGCCGCAGTTGCAGCACTTCGCGCTGCTCCGGCGGCAATTGCTCCATCGCCAGCTGGATGCGGCGACGTTGTTCGAATTCGGAAAGTTCGGCTTCCGGGGTCTGCCCGTCCTCGATCGCGGCCAGGCGCAGGTCGGCGTCGGCCGGTGCGGCAGGGCGATGGCGGGCGGCGCGCCAATGGTCGTTCAGGCGGTTGTGGGCGATGCGGAACAGCCAGGTGCTGAACGCTGCTTCGGGCTGCCACCCGGCACGGGCGCTGATCACCCGCTGCCAGACGTCCTGGAAGATCTCCTCGGCCAGCGCGTTGTCGCGCAGTTGGCGCAGCAGGAAACCGAACAGTCGCTTGCGATGGCGCGCATACAGGCTTTCGAACGCGTGCAGGTCGCCGCCGGCCCAGGCCAGCATCAAGGCTTCATCGGTTGGCAGTGCGCTGGCTTCCACGGCGTACAGGGTAAGGCCTGCAGGCGATGGCGCATAGCCGGTGGCAGGGGCGGGCAGGGCGAGGGTCATGGCTCGGAAGGGGCTGCAGACAGCAGGAAAAACGTACGGGCGCACGATTCGGGGTTTACGGGCTTCCATTGCCCCCCGGGTGGCGCGCTATGCTCGTCGGCTCAGGGGAGGCGACGCATCGACGGCGCCAAGAGATTGTCATTTGTCCACGCATGCTGAACCGGCGGAAGAGCCACCACACGAGGCCGTGCTGAGCACGGCGCTGGTGCGCGCGTTGCATGCGCTTTTGCCGGAAACGGCCTTGGTCCGCGTCGGCTGGGACGACCCGCAGCTCGGGCGTGGTCAGGGCGGATGGCCGGCCGACGGGGCGGCAGGCGCGTTCACTGCGGCGGGCATCGGCGAGGGCTCCCATGGCTGGGAACATGACGGTGCACGCCTGCAGTTGTCGGTGGAAGGCGCCGTGCCTTCTGCGGCGTGGTGGGGGCTGGCCCGTCAGGCCATGGAACTGGCACTGCAGCGTGGCCGCCAGGCCGGGCAGATCAAGGCGCTGGAGGAAGCTGAACGGTTGCAGCAGGCGCTGTTCCAGATCGCCGATCTGGCCGGCGCCGATCTGGAGATGTCGGAGATGCTGCGTCACGTGCACGGCGTGCTCGGCACGCTGATGTATGCCGAGAACTGCTACATCGTTGAATACGATGATGTGCGTGACCAGATCCGCTTCCTGTACTTCGCCGACCAGGTCGACGATTTCGTCGCCGACCCGACGCAGAGCCATGACGCCGCCGAGATGCCGCGCAGCTTGACCGTCGCGCTGCTGCGCCATGGCAAGCCGCTCAGCGGACCCTCGCGCGAACTGCTGGCGCGCGTGGTCGAGCAGGAGCACGACCCGCAGCGTGGCCCCGAAAGCCTGGACTGGCTGGGTGTGCCGATGCTGCGCGATGGCCGGGTATGCGGCGCGATCGTGGTGCAGAGCTATGAGCTGGCGGCCCGTTATGGCGAGGCCGAGCGGGCGTTGCTGGGCTTTGTCGCGCAGCACGTGCAGACTGCGATGGATCGGCGCCAGGCGCAGGTCCGGCTGGAGCAACAGGTGGAGCGGCGTACGCTGGAACTGCAGCGCGCCAACCACAGCCTGCAGGATGAAGTGGCGGAGCGCCGGCGCGCCGAGCAACTGCAGACCGCGCTGTACAACATTGCCGAAATGGCGATGTCGGCCGACAGCCTGGCCCAGTTCTACGGGCAGGTGCATGGCGTGGTCGGGCGCCTGCTCGATGCGCGCAACTTCTATATCGCGCTGGTGAACGGAAGCGGCAACGGCCTGGACTTCGTCTATTCGGTGGACGAGCACAATGCCAGCCGTGCACCTCGTCCGTTCAGTCGCGGCCTGACCGAATACGTGGTGCGCAACCGGCGGCCCCTACTGGCCTCACGCGCCCAGATCGATGCGCTGCTGGCCAGTGGCGAGGTGCGTGAATCCGGCGCGCGCTCGCATTGCTGGCTGGGCGTGCCGCTGCTGCGCGATGACGAGGTGGTCGGTGCGATCGTGGTGCAGAGCTACAGCGAGAACAGTACGTTCAGCGTGCACGATCAGCGGCTGTTGACGTTCGTTGCGCAGAACATCGGAACCGGGTTGGCGCGCCAGCGCGACCAGCAACGGCTGCGTTTGGCGCATGCCGAACTGGAAAAGCGCGTGGAGGAACGCACGCGTGAGCTGGCCGAGGTCAACGAGAAGTTGCTCGGCCAGATCGGCGAGCGCCTGCGGGCCGAGCAACGCCTGACCCATCAGGCCATGCACGATGCGCTGACCGGCCTGCCCAACCGGCTGCACCTGCTCGATCGCCTGCAGGATGCGCTGGCGCTGGCCAAGCGCGAGGGTGGGCCGGTGTTCGCCGTGCTGTTCCTCGACCTGGATCGCTTCAAGCTGGTCAACGACAGCATCGGCCACGCCGCGGGTGACCGCATGCTGGTGGAGGTGGCCAAGCGCATCGTATCGATGGCCGGTGCCGATGATGTGGTGGCACGGCTGGGCGGTGATGAATTCGCGGTACTGCTGCAATGCCCGCAGGGCCTGGCACAGGCACTGGATTTCGGCCAGCGCCTGCTGCTGGCACTGCAGGAGTCGATGTGGATCGCCGGCCGCGAACTGTTCCCGTCCGGCAGCCTGGGCATCGCGCTGTGGAATCCGCGCTACCGTACCGGCGAGGAGCTGCTGCGTGATGCGGACGCGGCGATGTACCGGGCCAAGGCGCAGGGCCATGACCGCTGCGCGATCTTCGACGAGGACATGCGTGAACAGGCCATGCGCAGCCTCGACCTGGAAGCCGATCTGCGCCGCGCGATCAACAACCGTGATTTCGTTCCGTTCTTCCAGCCGATCGTGCGCCTGTCCGATGGCGAAGTGGTGGGACATGAGGCATTGCTCCGCTGGCAGCACGAGCGTCGTGGCCTGCTGTTGCCCGGCGCGTTCCTGGAGCTGGGAGAGGAAAGCGGCCTGATCGAACAGGTCGACTGGCTGATCTACGAGCAGGTCATCGCGCGCCTGGCCGAAGGTGGGCAGAGCTATGTATCGGTGAACGTTTCGCCGCGCCATTTCCGCTCGGCCGAGTTCAGCGAACGCCTGTTCGGCCTGCTCGACGCGTGTGGCGCCGATCCGCGCCGGCTGCGGCTGGAGATTACCGAGGTCGCGCTGCTGGACGATGCGCCGCACACGCTGCGCATCCTGCAGGGCCTGCGCGAGCGTGGCATCCAGGTGCAGCTGGACGACTTTGGTACCGGCTTCTCTGCGCTGTCCTACCTGCACCGATTCCCGATCAGTACATTGAAGATCGACCAGAGTTTCATCGCCGGCCTGCACGGGCCGGAAGTGCAGAGCACGCGCGCGCTGGTCGAAGGCGTGCTGTCACTGGCCCGCACTCTGGGCATCGAAACCATTGGCGAAGGCATCGAGACCGAGGCGCAGCGGCAGACACTGCGCGAACTCGGTTGCGACTATGGCCAGGGCTACCTGCTGGGCCGTCCCGCACCGTGGGCGCGGACGCTGGCGTGAGCCACCGCGACGGTTCACTTCAGCGCAGAGCCGAGCGACGTTTCTCGTCGATCCACTTCGAGGCCTGCGCCGGCTGGTAGTTCTGCATCCACACCAGCATTTCCTCGATGTCCGAGCCGTACCAGAGGTCCTGGCGCTGGTCCGGATGCAGGAAACGCTCTTCCACCATGCGGTCGATCATGCCGATCAGCGGCGCGTAGAAACCTTCCACATCGAGGAACGCGCACGGCTTGTTGCCGATGCCCAGCTGGCGCCAGGTCAGCATCTCGAAGATCTCTTCCATGGTGCCGAAGCCACCGGGCAGGGCAACGAAGCCATCGGCGAGGTCGAACATGCGCGACTTGCGCTCATGCATCGAGCCGACGATCTCCAGTTCGGTCAGGCCGCGGTGGGCCACTTCCCAGTCGGCCAGCTGGCGCGGGATCACGCCGGTCACCTCGCCGCCAGCGGCGAGCACGGCGTTGGCCACGGTGCCCATCAGGCCAACGTTGCCGCCGCCATACACCAGGCGCAGGCCATCGCGGGCGATGCGATCACCCAGGGCAATGGCGCGTTCGGTGTAGGCCGGCTTGCTGCCAGCGTTGGAACCACAGTACACACAGATCGATTTCATGGATCTTCTGTCTCTTGACCGGAAACGAAAACGCCCCGTCACCGACCGCAAGGCGGTCAGAGACGGGGTGCCCTTGGATTATGAGCCCTTCTGTAGAGCCGAGCCATGCTCGGCTGCTCTTCGTTCAGATCGCGGCAAAGGCCAGCCGAGCAAGGGCTATGCCGGTCGTCCTGGCCGGCACCCTTCGGGCCGTCGCCAGCGACGTTGGCAGCGGCTCCTGCCGCTGCCTTTGGCTCTACGCAAGCGGCGGCTTACGCCGCCGCAGCCTGCTCGCGGCGCGGGCCTTCACGCAGGGCGCGGCCGACCATGGCCACCAGCAGGTCCAGCTCCTGGCTGTCCATGCCGAAGTGCGGGGTGAAGCGCAGCGAGTTCTCACCACCGTGAATCACGTTGATGCCGTGCTGGCGCAGCCATTCCTCGGTGGAGTTGGCGCCATAACACTTGAACTGCGGGGCCAGCTCGCACGAGAACAGCAGCCCGGTGCCCTGCACCTTGGTGATCAGGCCGCCCAGCTCGCTCTTGAGCTGTTCCAGCTTGCGCACGGCCTCGGCACCGCGCTCGGCGATGTTGGCGCGTACCTGTGGGGTCAGCTGCGCCAGGGTGGCGCAGGCGACGTCCAGCGCACGCGGGTTGCTGGTCATGGTGTTGCCGTAGATGCCCTTGCGGTACAGCTGCGCAGCATGCTCGGTCACCGCCAGCACCGACAGCGGGTACTGCGCGGCGTTGAGCGCCTTGGAATAGGTCTCCATGTCCGGCGGGTCAAGGCCTTCAAAGCCCGGGTAATCGACCACCGACAGCACGCCATGCGCGCGCAGGCCGGCCTGGATCGAGTCGAGCAGCAGCAGGCTGCCGTGCGCACGGGTCAGCTCACGGGCAACGGCATAGAACGACGGCGGCACCGAACGGCCCGGGTCGCCTTCGCCCATCACCGGCTCCAGGAATACGGCTTCGATGAACCATTGGTTGCGTGCAGCATCCTCGAACACCTTGCGCAGGCCGGCCTCGTCGTAAGGCGCCACGGTGATCACCGAGTCCTCGCCACGGTAGCTGGCCAGGTGCTGCATGTAGCTCTTGCGGCTGGAATCCGAATAGAGGGCAGGGCGGTCGGTACGGCCATGGAAGCTGCCCTTGACCACCACGCGCTTGATCGTAGCGCCGGCGTGACGTGCGCCAGGATCGGTCTGCAGCTTGGCGTTGACGTCGGCGATGCGCGCGGCCAGGCCGACGGCTTCGGAGCCGGAATTCAGGCACATGAAACGGGCGAACGGGCAGCCGCCACGGCGGTGGCCGATCTCGGCGCGCAGGGCGGTGATGAAGCGCTGCTGCGACAGGCTGGGGGTCATGATGTTGGCCATCACCTGTGGGCGCGCCATGGCCTCCAGCACGGCGTCCGGGGTGTGCCCGAAGCCGAGCATGCCGTAGCCGCCGGCGTCGTACAGCACGGCGCCCTTCAGGGTGACCACCCATGGGCCGCGCGCGGCCAGCGCCACGTACGGGGTCACCGCGTCATCGGCATAGAAATTGACGAATCCGTCCTGCATCGCGTCGATCTGTGCCTGTTCGTCCTGCGCCAGCAGCGGCCCCAGGTCGGCCTGCACGCGCGCGAACTCCTCGGCGGCGGCGTCCACTGCGGCGATCAGCTGCGGGTGGTTGGCGGACAGGGCGGTCAGGGTGGCATCGTCCAGGCCGGTGGTGAGGCGGGTGCCGGGCTGGTTGCGCAGGGGGGCGAGGCGTTCGATGAAGCTCATTGCAGATCTCCTGAAACAATGGGTCGCACGGGCCATCAAAAGCAAAACGCGCGTCATCACGCGCGCTTGGGGCAGGCTCGTGCAGCGGACTTCCGGTTCGATGCTAGCACTTGTTTTTTTGCGCGATAACCCCGCAGAAACCTGCTGCATAGCAGCATTTTGCGCGACGTTCGCCGCGAAGTGCGCCGGCTCGCAGACGCTGGACGTACAATGCGCGCCATTGTCGACCTGTTGCCGCCCACCGCCTTGAAGAAGTCCGATTTCCACTACGACCTGCCGGCTGAACTGATCGCGCAGGCTCCCCTGGCCGAACGCTCCGCCAGCCGCCTGCTGCTGGTACCGCCGGCACCTGCCGCCTTCACCGACCTGCAGGTGCGGGACCTGCCGTCGCTGCTGCAGCCGGGCGACCTGCTGGTGTTCAACGACACCCGGGTGATTCCGGCGCGCCTGTTCGGGCAGAAGGCCAGCGGCGGCCGCGTGGAGATCCTGATCGAGCGCCTGCTCGGCGGTCAGCAGGCGCGTGCGCAGGTCGGCGCCAGCAAGTCGCCGAAGGCCGGCAGTCGCATCGCGCTGGATGCCGGTGGCGAAGCCGAGGTGCTGGGCCGCGATGGCGAGTTCTACGTGCTGCAGTTCCATGTGCCGGAGTCGCTGGAGCAGTGGCTGCTGCATGCCGGCCGCCTGCCGCTGCCGCCCTACATCCAGCGCGAGCCGGGCGTGGACGACCGCGAGCGGTACCAGACCGTGTTCGCGCGCGAGGTAGGCGCGGTGGCGGCACCGACCGCCGGCCTGCATTTCGACGAGCCGCTGCTGGCGGCGCTGAAGGACAAGGGCGTGGAGTTCGGCCACGTCACCCTGCATGTGGGTGCGGGCACCTTCCAGCCGGTGCGCGCCGATGACCTGAAGGACCACGTTATGCACCGCGAGTGGCTGAACGTCGGCGCCGAACTGGTGCAGCAGGTGCGGCGCACGCGCGCCGGCGGCGGCCGGGTGATCGGCGTCGGCACCACCGTGGTGCGCGCGCTGGAAAGCGCGATGCGCGATGGCGAGCTGCTGCCGTTCGCCGGCGAGACCCAGATCTTCATCACCCCGGGCTACCGCATCCGCAGCGTCGACGCGATGGTGACCAATTTCCACCTGCCGGAAAGCACGCTGCTGATGATGATCTCGGCGTTTGCAGGCAAGGACCGCGTGTTCGAGGCCTACCGGCACGCGATCGAGCAGCGCTACCGCTTCTTCAGCTACGGCGACGCAATGCTGCTGTTCCCGCAGGCGGAGTAGGGGGCTGACCTCTGCCTGATAGTGCTGGGTGCGCACCGTTGGTGCGCA
>NZ_JBHHMJ010000605.1:0-376 GCF_042136455.1 Stenotrophomonas sp. 3diitr2024 | reverse complement strand
CGGGCTGGTGATGATCCGCTCGGACTTGAACAGGCCCTGGGCGCGGATGGCGTCCAGTTCCTCGGCGTAGTGGCGGGTCAGGGCGGAGGAGGCGTCGGTCATGGCGTGGGCACGGCTCTGAACGGGAAACCGCTGTCGCGGGTGGTGGTGAAGCTGAAGTAGGCATCGGTCCAGTGACGGACCTCAAGCACCGTTTCGGCGCCGAAAGCGGAGGACATGGGCGTATCTATCGAAAGTCGTCGGGGGTGAACGGGTCCTTGCGGAACTTGCGGATGGACACCATCGGCCCGTCCACCGCCAGTGGCGAGATGATCGCGTTGAGGCGGCCGCCGTTGGGCAGGCGCGCATCGACCATCGGATTGGAATCATCCAGCCG
>NZ_JBHHMJ010000602.1:0-2293 GCF_042136455.1 Stenotrophomonas sp. 3diitr2024 | reverse complement strand
GGATCCGACCGCGCGCTTCTCAGGCGCCGGTCGACACCGGGCGGCTGCTGTCGCTCACCCAACCGCTCCACGAATTGGTGGGTGTCGACCTTGGTCGGCACGGGGTCGGATCCCGTTGCCACGCAACGGGCTCTGACCCCCGATTTACGCTCGATGGGTCAGAGCCGCTTTCCGTTGGAAAACGGATCCGACCCCGCGCGGCTCAGGCGCCGGTCGCCACCGGGCGGCTGCTGTCGCTCACCCAACCGCTCCACGAATTGGTGGGTGTCGACCTTGGTCGGCACGGGGTCGGATCCCGTTGCCACGCAACGGGCTCTGACCCCCGATTTTCGGTTGATGGGGTCAGAGCCGTTTTCCGTTGGAAAACGGATCCGACCGCGCGCTTCTCAGGCGCCGGTCGCCACCGGGCGGCTGCTGTCGCTCACCCAGCCGCTCCAGGAATCGGCGTAGATGCGCGCGCCGCTCAGCCCCGCGCTTTCCATCGCCAGCAGCAGATGGCAGGCGGTCACGCCGGAACCGCACATCAGCACCACCTGCTGCGGATCGCGGTTGCCGATCACGCCCTGCAGTTCGGCGCGCAGCTCCTGTGCGTCGCGCAGGCGGCCGTCGAGTACGTTCAATGCGAACGGGTGGTTGACCGCGCCCGGCACATGCCCGGCCACCGGGTCCAGCGGCTCCACTTCACCACGGAAACGCTCACCCGCCCGCGCGTCGACCAGCCAGCCCGGCGCATGCTTCAGCCGCGCGGTGATTTCATCGGCGTTGGCGATCTGGGTGGTGTCGAAGCGGCCCGGGTAGGCAGGCAGCGCTGTCACTTCAGCCTGGCCGCTTTCCAACGTGTGACCGGCGGCCTGCCAGGCGGCGATGCCGCCGTCGAGTACGGCCACCCTGCTGTGACCGATCAGGCGCAGCAGCCACCACAGGCGCGAGGCGGCCATGCTGCCGTCGCTGCCATCGTAGACCACCACCTGGGTGTCGGGGCCGATGCCCCACTGCCCCAGCTTTGCAGCCAAGGCATCGCTGTCCGGCAGTGGATGGCGACCATGGCCGACGCGCGACAGATCAGACAGGTCACGATTCAGATCGGCATACACCGCACCCGGGATATGACCTGCCAGATACTGGCTGCTTCCCGCCTGCGGGTCGGCCAGCGAGGAGCGCGCATCGACCACCCGCACCGCAGTGCTGGCAGTGGCGCGTGCGTCGACCACGCGGATGCCTTCGCCCAACGCGGCAGCCAGTGTGGCGACATCGACCAGGGTGGTCCACGGCGGATCGATCAGCTTCATTGCACTTGCTCCAGGCGGCGACGCAGGTTGTAGAGAATGGCGGCGGTCGCCCCCCAGATGCGCTGGCCCGGCCAGCCATACTCAAGCACGTGGCGTACCCGGCCGCGATGGTTGATTTCGACCTGGCGCAGGCTGTCAGGCGACATCAGGTAATCCAGTGGTACCTCAAATACCTCGGCCACTTCACTCGGCTGCGGCACTGGCACGAACTCCGGATCGACCACCGCCACCACCGGCGTGACGCGGTAGCCGGTGATGGTGACGAAGGGATCGAGATACCCCAGCGCCTGCACCTGGCCGGGCGCCAATGCGATTTCTTCCTGGCTCTCGCGCAGCGCGGCCGCCAGCGCGTCGCGGTCATCGGGTTCGGTGCGGCCACCGGGGAATCCGACCTGGCCACCATGGGTGCGCAGTGTTTCGGTGCGACGGGTGAGGATCACCTGTGCGCCGTTGGCGCGCGGCACGATGCCGGCCAGCACCGCAGCCTCCACTGGAGGCCCGGGCGGCAGCAGGTCAACCAGCTCACTGCGGTTCCAGCCGTCGCCCGCAGGTGGTTGGGCCAAGGGGTGCAGCGCGCGCATCAGTCGTTCGTGGTCGGCCAGCGAACCGCGCAGGGACTGCTGCAGTTGTTGCCGCAGGGGCTGCACGCGATGCAGGATGCGGCTGCGTTCCTCGTTGCTCATCGACGACCACCGCGCGATCTCATCGATATGCCGCCCGCAGCCGGCGCATTGCCGGTGCGGATCCAGCGTGCACACTCCGATGCAGGGACTTGCGACAACACGCGCCGTTTCTTCCATTGTTTGCACCCGCCAACAGTAGCGCGATCGGGCTGAATTTGCGCGGGTGGCCCGGCCGGACGATAGTCGACTGTCAGTCGACTCGCGCGCGCAGCGTGGGCGTTTCCCCGATGTGACCCAAAAACAGTCGACTGACAGTCGACTCTACCGTCAGGCACTGCGCAAACAAAAACGCGCCGGTGGGGTCACCGGCGCGTTTCGTTT
>NZ_JBHHMJ010000598.1:0-478 GCF_042136455.1 Stenotrophomonas sp. 3diitr2024 | reverse complement strand
GTAGCTCAATTGGATAGAGCGTTTGACTACGGATCAAGAGGTTAGGGGTTCGACTCCTCTCGGGCGCGCTTTTATTAACGGGAAGTGGCTCAGCTTGGTAGAGCACCTGGTTTGGGACCAGGGGGTCGCAGGTTCAAATCCTGTCTTCCCGATATTCCCAAAAAACATGGGGCCTTAGCTCAGCTGGGAGAGCGCCTGCCTTGCACGCAGGAGGTCAGCGGTTCGATCCCGCTAGGCTCCACTTTATTTAATATATGTCTCGGAGGTATACCCAAGTTCGGCTGAAGGGATCGGTCTTGAAAACCGACAGGCGGCGAGAGTCGCGCGGGGGTTCGAATCCCTCTACCTCCTCCATTTTTTCTAAAGTAAATATTTTATCATCGCGGGGTGGAGCAGCACGGTAGCTCGTCGGGCTCATAACCCGAAGGTCGCAGGTTCAAATCCTGTCCCCGCAACCAAATGGTCCCGTGGTGTAGTG
>NZ_JBHHMJ010000597.1:0-10206 GCF_042136455.1 Stenotrophomonas sp. 3diitr2024 | reverse complement strand
GTGCACAAACGACTTAATCCCCTCCGTCCCCTTTTTTGCGGCGGCGCTGGGTAGCGCCGCCGCGATACCTCACTTGCGTGCGAACGCCAGCAGGTCGGCGTTGAACTGGTCGGCGTGGGTGATGGTCAGGCCATGCGGCGCACCGGCGTACACCTTCAGTTCGGCATCCTTGATGATCTGCGAGGACAGCTTGGCCGAGGCATCGAACGGCACGATCTGGTCGTCATCGCCGTGCACGACCAGCGCCGGCACGTCGATCTTCTTCAGGTCCTCGGTGTAGTCCACTTCCGAGAATTCGTGCACGCAGTCGTACTGGCCCTTGACGCCACCGAGCATGCCCTGCAGCCAGAACGCATCGCGCATGCCCTGGGTGACGTTGTTGCCATCCCGGTTGGCGCCGAAGAACGGGGTGGTCAGGTCCTTGAAGAACTGCGAACGGTCGCCGCCGGTACCCTTGCGGATGCCGTCGAAGACCTCCAGCGGGGTGCCGGCGGGGTTGCCAGCGGTCTTCAGCATCAGCGGCGGTACGGCGCCGACCAGCACCACCTTGGCCACGCGCGCGCTGCCGTGGCGGCCGATGTAATGGGCCACTTCACCGCCGCCGGTGGAATGGCCGACCAGGATCGCGTCCTTCAGGTCCAGCGCTTCGATCACCGCGGCCAGGTCATCGGCATAGGTGTCCATGTTGTTGCCGTTCCAGGTCTGGCTGGAGCGTCCGTGGCTGCGGCGATCGTGGGCGACCACGCGGAAGCCGTTCTGGCCCATGAACAGCATCTGCGGATCCCAGGCATCGGAAGACAGCGGCCAACCGTGGGCGAACACGATCGGCTGGCCGGTGCCCCAATCCTTGTAGAAGATGCGGGCGCCATCGGCGACGGTGACGAAGTTGCTCATTGCAGGTTCCTTGGCGGAAGGGAGGGAAGGCTTCGGCAGGATGCCGGTGCCTTCGGCAGTACAGCGCAGGCGCAGGCGACCGACTTGCACGGCTGTGCTGGATTGCATCGGATGTGACGCGTATCGCTCTGGCAGGACGGGAGCCGTATGCCGAGGATGAGCGCAGCCCGCCACAGGAACGCACGGATGCCCGCCATGCGATGGTCGCTGATGCTGTGCCTGCTGCTGCCCATGGCAGCGCCGGCACAGACCCATGTCTACAAGTGCGTTGATGGACCGCACCCGGTCTACCAGCAGACACCCTGCCAGGGGCGTGCCGCATGGCGCTGGGACGTGCCCGCGGAGCAGTCATTGTCCCGCGGCGCTGTGGCGCCAGCGGCCTCGACACCGAAGCCATCACCGCGGCAACGGCGTGCGGCGCGGGCGCACGGTGCGCTGATCACGATCAGCACGGATGCGGCGGCCTGCGAGCGTGCCCGGCGTGATCGCGAGCAGGCGTTGCTCAAGCGTCGGCGCCTGGATTTCGTGCAGCGCCGGCAGCTGGATGACGCGGTCTACGGCGCCTGCCAGTGACGCGGGGACGCTGAAGTGCCGAAGACGACAACGGCGCCATAGGGCGCCGTCGCGTGGAGTACCGTGAGTGCAGCTCTCAGCGACCGTCGCTGGCGGCCGCCGGTGCGGGCGCGCTGTCCGGCTTGGGCAGGCTCAACTCCGGGTTGCCCTGTTCGGCCTGCAGGATCTGGATGCGGCGCTGCAGGGCGTCCAGCTGGCTGTTGGTGCTCTGCACGTCGGTGCTGAGGCTCACGGCCTGCTGCTGGGCCTGCTGCAGGGCCGCGCTGACCTGTGCCGACTGCGCCTGCTGCTGTTCCATTTCCTGCTGCAGGGTGCGCAGGCGTTCTTCGTTGTAGGCCACCAGGCGCTCGGTGTAGCGCTTGCCGGCTTCAAGACGGGTGGTGTCGATGTAGACCTGGGCGAGCTGTTCGGACTGCTGCGCGAAGGTGCGGTAGACGCGCTCGGCGTTGTCCACCGCATCGGTCTTGATCACCCGCCAGAAGTTCTTCTCCTGGAACAGGGCGACGTAGTAGGTCAGGGTGTTGGCATTGAACAGCAGGCTGGCGCCGTAGTTGCCGTTGTAAGTGGTGCGCAGCTCGGTCAGCTGGCGCGAGTCCATCAACTGCTTGAGTTCGTCCACGGTATTGCGCACCACCGGCGCGCTGCGCGCCGGTTCGGCTGCCGCCTCGCGGTCGCCACGTGCAGCCATCGCTGCCGGTGCCACCAGCATCATGACCACGGCCAGCACTGCCGCGCTGCGCGCGTGCCGGGCAAAGACCGCGCCCCCTGAAGTTTCTCGCATGTCTAGACCATCCACGGATGAGTGTGGGTTGAGATGAAGGTGGTTCCCCGCCGGGAGTCTAGCATGGGTGTGGGCGCCGCCAAGGGCGCCCGTCACCGGTCAGTAGACCAGCTGTGCGGCGCTGCACTGGATCGACTGCACATTGACGTCGGTCCGGCCCAGTTCAACGCCCAGCACGCTGGCCAGCAGGTTGGTCAGCAGGGTGCCAATACTGTTGAGCACCGGCCGCAGTGCGGCCAGGATCGGCTTCAGCAGGGTGCACAGCAGTCCGCTGCAGCTGACGCTGCCATCGGGGTTGGTGACACCCGTTCCCCCGGCACCATCGAGAAAGCCGGCCGGTGCGGTCTGGATGTAGGACGCCAGATTGTTGCGCACGCAGCCGTTGTAATCGATCAGGTTGCCGAGCAGGCTGTCGCAGCGGTTGATCAGCAGGCCGCCGACCAGCGAGCCGAGCAGACCGTCGAGCACGCCCAGTCCCTGGCCGGTGACCGTAACCTTCAGCGCATCCCAGACCGGCCCGTCCTTGTGGCAGGTGGTCAGGTTGAGCAGCCCGCACGCATATGGCAGCCCACCCGGCACGGTCCAGCTGTTCAGCGGAGCCAGCTGCTTGCCGGGATCGCCGTCGCGCAGCAGTGGAATGAGCTTGTCGATGTCGTAGCGCCCACCCGTGGGAAACGCCGCCTGCAGATAGCGATCGGCCAGCGCCTTGGCGGTGTCGTTGGCGTTCATGCCCTGCTTGGGCGAATTGAGCATGCCCGACAGCACCCGTAGCAGTTCGTTGACCAGGCTCGACACTGCGTCACCAATTGCGAGCGGATTGAACCGGGTCGAGCCGGTCTCGCCGGCGGCCAGGGTCAGGGTCTGCGTGCTGGTCAGGGCGGGCAGGGTAATCCTGTCGTTGATCAATGGTTGGCCCAGCAGCTTCAGCAGCTGTTCGTCCTGCAGCGTGGCATCGCAGACATTGGCCTTGGAGAAGCGCTGTGCGGGGTCGACATTGCCGACGCAGGCGCGCAGCACCGACGAGTCCACCTGGATCGTGGCCTTGGGTGGACTGCCGCCGCACTGGATGCCGGTCAAGGTGCCCATACCGTTGGCCACGTCGACGTGCAACGGCAGGTGCAGGCGCGTGCCAAGCAGGTTCAGCAGCGGCCCCAGCGCGAACAGGTTGTTGCTGTCCACGTCCGCCATCAGCCGCACCTGCGCGTTGTAGGCACGGCTGCCGACGCCGCCGATGGCGATCGATGGCGGCTCGACCACGCCGGCCTGGATCCTGATGCCCAGCAGGTCCAGTCCCTTGACCGCCACGCCGTTGCCATCGTTGGCGATGGAGATCGCGGTGTTGATCAGGTTGAGCACGTTGATCTGTGACTCCAGTGCGCTGCCGACCGTGCCGTCGGGCGAGACAACTTCGGCAAACAGGCCACCGCCGCCGGACTGGCTGCCAAGCACGATGTTGAGCTTGTTGATGTCCAGCTGGGTGGCAACCAGATCGGACAGGGCGCGCAGCTGCACCCCCACTGCGGAGTCACGGCCGACCACGGTGGCGGTAGCATCGACCAGCTGTGCCAGCGAAATCTTGTTGACCGACAGCAGGCGATTGAAGTCGGCCACGCTGAGGTTGGCGCTTACCGGTATGTTGAGCGCTTTCAGCAGGCCGGACGGAGTCACGTTGGCCTGTGCCAGGCCGTCATAGGACAGCACCGTGGCATTGGTGACGTCCAGGCCAACCAGGCGCAGGGTGGACAGCAGCACTGAATCGCCATTGGTCCGCAGCAGCTGCGAGCCGACCGCAAACACCGCGGTGGGTTCGGCACGGCGCGCCACGGCCTGCACGCTCACGGTGGGCAGGCTGGAAGTCTGACCGAAGAAGGGCAGCACGCTGCGCTCGGCGATCACCTGAACCGCATTGCGGGGATTGCTGGCATCGACGCTGGTGACGAAGCGGGTGCCGGTGCCACGGCTGGCGCTCCAGTTGCCGCAGCGGATCTGCAGGGTGCCTGCGAACCCGTTCTGGACCACCGCATTCTGCCGGGCAGCGCTGTTGTCGCTGTTGTCCGGGCTGCACAGCTCCAGCCGCTGTGCGCCGGCCAGTGCGGCAAGGTCGGCCACCTTCTGCGCATCACGCTTGGCCCAGAACAGATAGCCGATCTCTATCAGGCCCAGCATGGCCACCAGCGCCAGCATGACCAGCATCATCGTGACCGACATGCCGCCGCGTGCGCGGCTGAAACTGAACTGTCGTGGGCGTTTCATGGCCGACCTCAGCGTCCGGAGGAGGAGGCGTCCTTGGACCGGGAGACATCGGTCTCAAAGAAGTCCGGGATCTCGTGTTCAAAGCTCTTCAGGTAACGCGCATAGCTCAGCGTGGCCTGGTCACCCAGGATCGGCAGGCGCTGGCCGGCCTGCTGCCCGGAGGCCTGCAGGCGGAACAGGTTGCGGGTGGCCTCGCCGCTGGGCAGACGCGCGCGCGGTGCTGCGGGCGATGCTGGTGCGATGTCGTTTGCGATGGTCGTCGCTTGCGCCGTGGCCCCCCCGGCGGATGCGGAGGGAGCGGCGATGTCCAGGCTGGGAAGCGGCTCGGCCTGCATCGGCGCTGTAGCCGGTGCCGACAGTGAGGGGCCACCGAGCATCTGTCCGGTCAATGGCTGTTGCTGCGCCTGCACGGCACCGGCAACAAGCAGGCAGCACAGCACGGGCAACAGGCGTCGGATCTGGCGCATCGTGGTCATGGTGTGCTTCCGGTCGGGTGGTCGGTGGCGCTGAAGCGTTCCAGCATCGAGGGTGGCAGGCGCTGCGGATCGCGTTGGTCGCGCGGGTCGCGGTGGGGTTCGCTCGCCAGCCGTGCGCCGCCCGATGCACGAGCGCCACTCTCGACGCTCGCCGTGTGTGCAGGTGTGGCTGCGTTGGCGGCAGCAGCGGCCTGTCGTTGCTGCAGGCGCGTCCGGATCTGCTGGGCCTGCTGCTGGATGCTTCGGCGCGTTTCCTCGTTGAGGCTGGCCTGTGCCGATAGCCGCTCCGCCGTCGCCTGGTCGCCGCGCAGTACCGCCCAGAGTGCAAGGTTGGCCGTTGCCTTGGCGTTGCCCGGTGAAAGTTCCAGGGCCTTGGCCAGCGGTTCGCGGGCCTGATCGAACTGGCCGGCACGCAGCCGTGCATAGCCCAGGTCACCCAGGTAGTCGGTGTTCAAGGGCTGCAGCTGCGTGGCGCGCGCCAGCGCCTGTTCGCTTCCGGCGTCGTCGTCGCGGCGTGCAGCGATCAGGCCCAGGCCGTGGGCGGCCGCCGCGGCCTGCGGCCCGCTGGACAGCTCGCGATACAGCGCGATCGCCGCGTCGGCCTGGCCGGTCTCGCGCAGTGCGTCGGCCTGCAGCAGGCGCAGGGCAGGGCGATCACCATAGCGCTGGCGGAAGGCCTCCACGTGGGCCAGCGAGGCATACCAGGCGCCCTGCTGCTGCATGCGTTCGATCAGCTCCAGATAGGCGTTGCGGCTGTCCTGCGGATCGGGTTCCGGCGGCGCAAGGCTGGGCGCCCGCACATATTTCGGTGTGGTCGAGGCGCAGCCACTGGCCAGGGCGGCGAGGGCGACGGCAAGCAGCAGGCAGGAGGTGCGCAGGGCAGGCATCAGGGAGATCCCATCTTGGACAGGGTGGTGGCCAGCGCGACCAGCGCCGGGCCGGCAAGCACCAGCATCAGTGCCGGCAACAGGGTCAGCATCATCACCACGGTCATCTTCACCGAGAGCTTGCCGACCTTTTCCTTCAACGCGTTGCGGCGCTGTTCGCGCAGGCGGAGGCTGAACTGGCGCAACGGCTCCTGCACTGCGCCGCCGTGCGCATGCACCTGCAGGATCAACTGCATCAGGCTGGCCAGGTCATCATCGGCGTAGACCTCGCTCAGCCGCCGCAATGACTGCGCGCGCGTGCGGCCATGGGTATAGGCCACATTGGCTTCCTGCAGTTCGCCGCCGAGTACCGGCAATGCATCGCGCAGCTTGTCGCCCAGCGTCTGCAGGCTCTGGTCCATGCTGAAGCCCACGCCCTGCAGCAGGCGCAGCAGGTCGATCAGCAGGGGCAGCTCGTTCTCGACCGCACGGCGGCGGCGCTTGACCCACGACGACAGCACGAACTTCGGCAGCAGCAGCCCGGCCGCCAGCGCACCGATCACCACCATCACCTTGGCAAGCCCGTGCGCGCTGCTGAACGCCAGCGCCAGCGCCAGCACCAACAGGGCAAGCAGCAGGCGCAGGCCGAGATAGATCGCGGTGCCACGGCGCGTGTTCCAGCCAGCCAGGTCCAACAGCAGCTTGTCTTCGTTGGCAAGCAGCGCAGCCTCCAGGCGGCCGCCACTGAGCGAGCGCCCGAAACGCTCGATCCAGCCCAGCGAGTCGCGGCGCGTGGCCTCGGTGTCGCGGCCTTCCTCACGCGGCTGCAGGGCGGTTTTCAGTGTGGCTGAGGTGCGGTGCTCGCGATGGCTGCGCACCCAGCCGGCAATACCGAGCAGGGCGACGCCGGCCGCCAGCACCAGCAGCGAAAGGGCGAACCAGGCGCTGGCGCTCATCGGGCACCTCCGGGGCGGCTGTGGGCGGTCATAGCGATTTGGCCAGGCGGTACAGCAGGAACGCCCCTAGCAGTTCCAGGCCCAGCGCGATCAACAGGATCCTGTGACCGAGCGGGTCGTGCAGCACCGGCTGGAAGAACGCCGGGCTGGAGATCGCCATCAGCACCGCACTGGCGGGTGGCAGCAGCCCCAGCACCCAGGCCGACATCCGTGTTTCCGAGGTGGTGGCCGCCAGTTCCTGCTGGGCCTGTTCCAGGTCGCGCATGAAATCGCCCATGCGTTGCAGGATCTGGTCGGCGCGGCCACCGATGCGCACGCTCACGCCGATCACCACTGCCAGCACCTTCAGTACGTCCATCCGGTACGGCTGCGCGGCCAGGCTCAATGCACGATCCAGGTCCATGCCGCTGCGCGCATAGCGCACCGTGGTGTCGAGCAGGCCGCGCAGTGGCGCGCTGGTCTGCATCGAAGACACCTGGAACGCGGCCTGCAGGCTGTTGCCCAGCGCGGTGAGGCGGACCAGGTTGTCGAGAAAGTCCGGCATCTGGTGCAGCAGCTGCGCGCGCAGCTTCGTGATCCGGCGCATCACCCACAGCCAGCAGCCCAGCAGGTACAGCAGCAGGGTCAGCGGAAACATCCAGGCCGTGCCCAGCCGCATCGCCGCCACGACCGCAAGCATCAGTCCCGGCACCAGCAGCATCAGTGGCAGCTTCCAGCCCGGCGGAAGGCCGGCGCGCTGCAGGACACCGTCCCACGGCAGTACACGGGTTCCGGTGCTGGCCGGGCGGGTCGAATCGTTGGCCGCCGCAACGGCAGGCCCGGCCGGTACCGCGCCGGCCGCGCTGCCGCGCGCCAGCTGTTGCTCGGCATGCTGCAGCGAGGCCTGGCGCTGCTCACGGCTGGCGGCGGTGCCCCATAGCCAGACGGCCAGCGCCAGCAGCACCGAGATGATGCTCAACAAGCCCAGCAGCAGGCCGGTGCCCATGCTCAGAAGTCCCCGTAGAGCGATTCGCGCAGTTGCTGGCGGAACGGCTCCAGCTTGTGCGAGTGCGGATGGAAGCCCAGGCCGATCCAGCGGTCGGTCTCGCGGCCGGTGGCGTCGATCTGCACCTCGTGGCGGAACATTTCCTGGGTGGTGATCAGGTTGTCGCTGACCCCGGTGATCTCGGTGATCGAGACCAGCACCCGGCGCCCGCTGCCCAGCCGCGAGATCTGCACGATGAAGTCGATGGCGCTGGCAATCTGCCGGCGCAGGCTGTCCTCGCTGCCCTGGAAGCCGGCAAAGCCTGCCAGCATCTCGATGCGGTACAGGCAGTCGCGTGGCGTGTTGGCGTGGATGGTGGCCATCGATCCGTCATGGCCGGTATTCATCGCCTGCAGCATTTCCAGCACTTCAGCGCCGCGCACTTCGCCGACCACGATGCGGTCCGGGCGCATGCGCAGACTGTTGCGCACCAGGTCGCGGATACTGACCGCGCCCTGGCCCTCGGCGCCGCCGATGCGGCTTTCCAGGCGCACCACGTGCGGATGGTTCAGCGAAAGCTCGGCGGTGTCCTCCACGGTGATGACGCGCTCGCTGGGTGGCACGTAGCTGGCCAGTGCATTCAGCAGCGAGGTCTTGCCGGAACTGGTGCCGCCGGAGACCAGGATGTTGCAGCGGCCCAGCACCATCGCCTTCAGCAGGGCCTGCATCGGTGCGTCGAAGGTGCCCTTGGCAAGCAGCTCGTCGGGGGTGAACGGGTCCTTGCGGAACTTGCGGATGGACACCATCGGCCCGTCCACCGCCAGTGGCGAGATGATCGCGTTGAGGCGGCCGCCGTTGGGCAGGCGCGCATCGACCATCGGATTGGAATCATCCAGCCGGCGGCCAAGCGGCGCGAGGATGCGGCGCAGGATGCGCAGCAGGTGGGTGTCATCGGTGAAGCGCTGGGTGGCACGCCGGAGCTGGCCACCCTGCGAAACGTGCACGTCCTTGAAACCGTTGATCAGGATGTCTTCGATGGAGGGGTCGTGGAGCAGGTCGTCCAGCGGGCCGAAACCGGTCAGCTCCTTGACCAGGCCCTCGGCAACCACCTGCATCTCTTCTTCGTTGATCGGGATGCGCCATTCCTGGATGAAGCCCACGGTCTGGACCTGCACCCAGCGGGCGATGGTATCCGGGGCCCAGGAATCGATGTCGATGCGCTCGTCCTCGATGCTGTTGAGCAGGTGCTCATGCGCGGCCGACAGCACCTTCTGGTACTGCTCGGTCTGTGCGAACGGCAGGTGGCCCGGGCTTTCGTGCAGCAGCGGGCGGGCAACGGCATGCGGGAACGGGGTTACCTTGTCTTCCATTGCGATCCACCCAGGGCAAGGGAGAGTCTTTCCCGCAGGCCATGCGGCTGGACCGGGCAGGCAGCCGGGTCCAGCCGTGACACGAGCGGGGCGAGGGCACGCAGGTAGGGATCGCGCGGCGCATCCTGCAGCAGCAGGCGGCCCTGGCTGGCGGCAAGGCGCACACGCGGTCGTTCAGGCAATGTCGCCAGCAACGGCAGTTCGAAGCGGCGTGCGATCTGTTCCGGGCTCATGCCGCTGCTGTCGTCGTGGCGGTTGATCACCAGTTGCAGGCGTTTCTCGCGCTCGCGCTGGCCTGCAAGATGCTTCAGTGCCTGGTCCAGCGAGACCAGCGTGGCGATCGACGCGTCGGTGACCAGCCAGATCTCGTCTGCCTGGTCCAGCAACAGCGGCGGCAGCTGCCGCAGCGGGCAGCCGCCGGCATCACACAGCACGCTGGCGAACACCCCACGCAGGCGCTGCAGCAGCGCGCCAGGGTCGGACGGGGGCACGGCATCACTGCCGCCGGCACGGTCCAGCAGCACCAGCCCGGAGTCATGGCGCGCCATCGCGGTGCGTGCAAGGGTGGCGTCGATGCGGCTGGCGTTGCGCAGCGCATCCTCGTAGTGGAAGCGGCTGTCGAGATTGAGGTACAGCGCAAGGTCACCGGCGGGCTGCGCCAGTTCCATCAGCAGGCCGTCCTGCTGCACTGCATCGCCCTGGGCGAGGGCCCGCGTCTGTTGCGCCAGCACCGAAAGATGTGCGGCCAGGGTACTGGTGCCGACGCCTGCGCGCACGCCCAGCAGCACGATCAGGCGCGCCTTGTGCGCGTGCTGCGCCACCGCGGCCGGGCGCGGTGACAGCGCACGCCGCAGGGCCGCCTCGATGCCGGCGTTGTCACTGTCCAGGTCCAGCACATCGCGCAGGCCGGCGCGCAGCGCGATCACCACGCCTTCGACCTGGCCGGCGCTGGTGGCGCCGACCGCGACCATCGCCTCGATCGCCGGCTGCTACGAGTGCGTTGAGCCGCAGGTGTCCAACCTGTTCAAGCGCGAGACCCTGTCCGGTGACTTCCTGCAGGTCAACCGCTACCT
>NZ_JBHHMJ010000565.1:0-6929 GCF_042136455.1 Stenotrophomonas sp. 3diitr2024 | reverse complement strand
GGATCCGCAAGGATCCGGCCCTTTTCTCAATCGGGCGCAGCCGCGCCGTTACTTGGCTGCCAGCTGGCGAAGCACGTACTGCAGCAGGCCGCCATGACGGAAGTACTCGACTTCCTTCGGGGTCAGCAGCATCACCGACACCTCGAAGGTCTTCTTCGTGCCATCGGCCTTGGTGGCGGTAACCGTGGCGCGCTTGCTTGCACCATCCTGCAGGCCGGTGATGTCGATCACTTCCGAGCCGTCCAGGCCCAGCGTCTGTGCGTTCTCGCCGTTGCGGAACTGCAGCGGCAGCACGCCCATGCCGACCAGGTTGGAGCGGTGGATGCGCTCGAAGCTCTCGGCGATGACCGCCTTCACCCCCAGCAGCAGGGTGCCCTTGGCCGCCCAGTCACGCGACGAGCCGGTGCCGTATTCCTTGCCGGCCAGCACCACCAGCGGCACCTTGTCGGCCTTGTACTTCATGGCCGCGTCGTAGATCGCCAGCTTTTCCGGCTGGCCACCACCGGCCGGGTAGTACAGGGTGTTGCCGCCTTCCTCGCCACCGAACATCAGGTTCTTGATGCGGATGTTGGCGAAGGTGCCGCGGACCATCACGTCATCGTTGCCGCGACGGCTGCCGTAGCTGTTGAAGTCGGCCGGCTGCACGCCGCGCTCCTGCAGGAAGCGGCCTGCCGGCGAGTCCTTCTTGATGTTGCCGGCCGGGGAAATGTGGTCGGTGGTGATCGAGTCGCCGAACAGGCCCATCACGCGTGCGCCGTGCACGTCGTCGATGCTGCCGGTCTGCATGGTCATGCCATCGAAGTAGGGCGGGTTCTTGATGTAGGTGGAGGCGTCGCTCCACTCGTACAGGTTGCCGTCCGGCGAGGCGATCGTGTTCCAGCGGGTATCGCCCTTGAACACATCGGCGTAGTTCTGCTTGAACATCTCCGGGCCAATGGTGGCGGCGATGACGTCGCCGATTTCCTTGTTGCTTGGCCAGATGTCGCGCAGGAACACCGGCTGGCCATCGCTGCCGGTACCCAGCGGCTGGGTGGTCAGGTCGATGTCGGTGGTGCCGGCGATGGCATAGGCCACCACCAGCGGCGGGCTGGCCAGGTAGTTCATCTTCACTTCGGGGTGCACGCGGCCCTCGAAGTTGCGGTTGCCCGACAGCACCGAGGTCACCACCAGATCGCCAGCGGCGATGCCGGCGCTGACTTCGGTCGGCAGCGGGCCGGAGTTGCCGATGCAGGTGGTGCAGCCGTAGCCGACCACGTAGAAGCCGATCTTCTCCAGCTCCTTCAGCACGCCGGCCTTTTCCAGGTAATCGGTGACCACGCGCGAGCCTGGGCCGAGCGAGGTCTTGACCCACGGCTGGCGGTTCAGGCCCTTGGCGGCCGCGTTGCGGGCCAGCAGGCCGGCACCGATCATCACCGCCGGGTTGGAGGTGTTGGTGCACGAGGTGATGGCGGCGATGACCACTGCGCCATCCTTCAGCCGCACCTTGCGGCCTTCGATCTCGATGTCGGCAAAGCCCTTGGCCAGCTGCTCGTTGCCGACCGCGGCGCCGCCGCCTTCGTTGACGAAGGTGGCAACGTCCTCGCTGCGCTTGTCACGGTTGGCAGTCATGCCGACCAGCGCTTCGCGGTAGTTCTTCTGCACGTCTTCCAGCAGCACGCGGTCCTGCGGGCGCTTCGGGCCGGCGAGCGACGGCTTCACCGTGCCCATGTCCAGTTCCAGCGTGCTGCTGTACTGGGCGTGCGGGCTGCCGGGTTCGTGCCACAGGCCCTGCGCCTTGGCGTAGGCCTCGACCAGGTTGATCTGCTCTTCGCTGCGGCCCGACAGGCGCAGGTAGTTAAGCGATTCCGTGTCGATCGGGAAGATGCCGCAGGTGGCGCCGTACTCCGGGGCCATGTTGCCGATGGTGGCGCGGTCGGCCAGCGGCAGGTGCTGCAGGCCGTCACCGTAGAACTCGACGAACTTGCCCACCACGCCCAGCTTGCGCAGCATCTGGGTGACGGTCAGCACCAGGTCGGTGGCGGTGGCGCCCTCGGGCAGCTTGCCGGTCAGCTTGAAGCCGACCACCTGCGGGATCAGCATCGACGACGGCTGGCCGAGCATGGCGGCCTCCGCTTCGATGCCGCCCACGCCCCAGCCCAGCACGCCGATGCCATTGATCATGGTGGTGTGGCTGTCGGTGCCAAACACCGTATCCGGGTAGGCCACTGCCTTGCCGTCCCTGTCCGCGGTCATCACCACGCGGGCAAGGTTTTCCAGGTTCACCTGGTGGACAATACCGGTGTTGGGTGGCACCACCTTGAAGTTGTCGAAGGCCTTCTGGCCCCAGCGCAGGAAGCCATAGCGTTCCTGGTTGCGCTGGAACTCGATCTTGCCGTTGAGGTCCAGCGCGTCGGGCTTGCCGAACACATCGACCTGCACCGAGTGGTCGATGACCAGTTCGGAGGGAATCTGCGGGTTGATCTGCTCCGGCTTGCCGCCGAGCTTGACGACGGCGTCGCGCATCGCGGCCAGGTCGACCACGCAAGGCACGCCAGTGAAGTCCTGCAGGACCACGCGCGCCGGCATGAAGGCGATCTCGGTGTCCGGCTCGGCCGCCGGGTTCCAGCGGGCCACGGCTTCGATGTGGTCCTTGCCGACAGTGATGCCGCCGTCCTCGTGCCGGAGCAGGTTCTCCAGCAGGATCTTCATCGAGTAGGGCAGGTGGGAGATATCGAAGCGCTGGCCCAGCGTGGGCAGGCTGAAGTAGTCGTAGGTCTTGCCACCGACATTCAGCTGGCTGCGGGTGGAGAACGAATCGCTCATGCGGGGTAACTCCTTCTTGCGGATGGCTTGCTCTGGCCCGCACATGAGCGGGCCTGCTTGCGGTCGCCGCGGGCCTGGCGGCCCCGGTGGTCCCAGTATGAACCCCAGACTGAATGGATTCATCCGGGCCGGGTTCCGACCTGCGGCATCGGTTCCAGACTACAGGGGAAGGTGTATGGCGTATGTCACGTTTGTGGCCGATCCTTTGCGAGGCAAGGGCTGGCGATGCGCCGGTCCTGTTCAGGGTGGAAGTATGCCCGGGGAAGTATGTATAATTTGTGCATACTCTTGAGGGCCTACTGATGGAAGCCACCGTTGCAGAACGCGGACAGATCACCCTGCCCAAGGCGGTGCGTGATGCCCTCGGCCTGACCAAGGGCACGCTGCTGAAGGTCGAGCTGGACGGCAGCCGCATCATCCTGCGCAAGAGTGTTGACGATGCCATTTCACGGGCGCGCGGCAAGTTCGCGCTGGACGGCTTCGAGTCATCCGACGCGGCCGTGCGCGCGGTACGTGACGAGGAGTAAGCCGTGATGATCGCCGTCGATTCGCCGGTGCTGGTCGAGCTGCTCAGCAATGGCCCGCAGGCCGATGCCGTGGAAGCCATCCTCCGGCAGAGCCTGGTCGGTGGCCGCGTGGTGGTCTGTGGCGCAACCCTCGCCGAAGTGTGCGCATCGCTGCGCGGTGGTGCTGAGGTGCTCGAAGCGCTGGAAGAGATGGGCGTGCACTTCAACCCGATGGAAGCCAAGTCGGCGCTGCGCGCCGGCGAGATGCACCGCCGTCACCGCCAGCGCGGCGGTAGCCGTCGCAGCCTGGACGAATTCATGGTCGGCGCCCACGCACTGCTGCAGTGCGACGGCCTGATCACCTGGAACGACACGTTTTACCGCGACTACTTCAAGGGCCTGAAGCTGATCGTGCCGCACGCCTGAGCCCACTTTTGATTTTTCAACCTACGCATTACCCGGGAGTTGTCATGTTGGAAGCCTACCGCCACCACGTCGCCGAGCGCGCTGCGCTTGGCATCCCGCCGCTGCCGCTGAGCGCGCAGCAGACGGCCGATGTCATCGAACTGCTGAAGAACCCGCCGCAGGGCGAGGCCGAGTTCCTGCTCGACCTGCTGACCCACCGCGTGCCGGCCGGCGTCGATGACGCGGCCAAGGTCAAGGCCTCGTACCTGGCGGCGATCGCGCTGGGCAGCGAGCAGAACCGGCTGATCAGCCGCGAGCGCGCCACCGAACTGCTGGGTACCATGCTCGGCGGCTACAACGTTGCACCGCTGGTGCAGCTGCTGGACGACGCCAGCGTCGGCACCATCGCCGCCAACGGCCTGAAGAAGACCCTGCTGGTGTTCGATGCGTTCCATGACGTGCAGGAGAAGGCCAAGGCCGGCAACGCCAACGCCCAGGCCGTGCTGCAGAGCTGGGCCGATGCCGAGTGGTTCACCAGCAACCCGGAAGTGCCGCAGAGCCTGACCGTCACCGTGTTCAAGGTGCCGGGCGAAACCAACACCGATGACCTGTCGCCAGCACCGGACGCGACCACCCGCCCGGACATTCCGATGCACGCGCTGGCGATGCTGAAGAACAAGCGCGACGACGCGCCGTTCACCCCGGAAGAAGACGGCAAGCGCGGCCCGATCCAGCAGATCCTGTCGCTGAAGGACAAGGGCCACCTGGTCGCCTACGTCGGCGACGTGGTCGGCACCGGCTCCTCGCGCAAGTCGGCCACCAACAGCGTGCTGTGGTGGACCGGCGATGACATTCCGTACATCCCGAACAAGCGCGCTGGCGGCGTGTGCCTGGGCGGCAAGATCGCCCCGATCTTCTACAACACCATGGAAGATGCCGGTGCGCTGCCGATCGAGCTGGACGTGTCGAAGATGGAGCACGGCGATGTCATCGAGCTGCGTCCCTACGAAGGCAAGGCGCTGAAGAACGGCGAAGTGATCGCCGAGTTCCAGGTCAAGTCCGACGTGCTGTTCGACGAAGTGCGTGCCGGTGGCCGCATCCCGCTGATCATCGGCCGTGGCCTGACCGGCAAGGCGCGCGAAGCGCTGGGCCTGGCCCCGACCGACCTGTTCCGCCTGCCGGTGCAGCCGGCCGATACCGGCAAGGGCTTCTCGCTGGCGCAGAAGATGGTTGGCCGCGCCTGTGGCCTGCCGGAAGGCCAGGGCATGCGCCCGGGCACCTACTGCGAACCGAAGATGACCTCGGTCGGCTCGCAGGACACCACCGGCCCGATGACCCGTGACGAGCTGAAGGACCTGGCCTGCCTGGGCTTCTCGGCCGACCTGGTGATGCAGTCGTTCTGCCACACCGCCGCTTACCCGAAGCCGGTGGACGTGAAGACGCACCACACTCTGCCGGAGTTCATCTCCACCCGTGGCGGCGTTTCCCTGCGCCCGGGCGACGGCGTGATCCACAGCTGGCTCAACCGCATGCTGCTGCCGGACACGGTCGGCACCGGCGGTGACTCGCACACCCGTTTCCCGGTGGGTATTTCGTTCCCGGCCGGCTCGGGCCTGGTCGCCTTCGCCGCTGCCACCGGCGTGATGCCGCTGGACATGCCGGAGTCGGTGCTGGTGCGCTTCAAGGGCAAGATGCAGCCGGGCGTGACCCTGCGTGACCTGGTCAACGCGATCCCGTTGTACGCGATCAAGTCGGGCCTGCTGACCGTGGCCAAGGCGGGCAAGAAGAACATCTTCTCCGGCCGTATCCTGGAAATCGAAGGCCTGCCGGAGCTGAAGGTCGAACAGGCGTTCGAACTGTCCGACGCCTCGGCCGAGCGTTCGGCGGCAGGTTGCTCGGTGCGCCTGAACAAGGAGCCGATCATCGAGTACCTGACCAGCAACATCACCCTGCTGAAGTGGATGATTGCCGAGGGTTACCAGGATCCGCGCTCGCTGCAGCGCCGTATCGAGAAGATGGAAGCGTGGCTGGCCAACCCGCAGCTGCTGGAGCCGGATGCGGACGCCGAGTACGCCGCCGTCATCGAAATCGACCTTGCCGACATCCACGAGCCGATCGTGGCCTGCCCGAACGACCCGGACGACGTGAAGACCCTGTCCGAAGTGGCCGGTGCCAAGATCGACGAAGTGTTCATCGGTTCGTGCATGACCAACATCGGTCACTTCCGCGCCGCTGCCAAGCTGCTGGAAGGCAAGCGTGACCTGCCGACCCGCCTGTGGGTGGCCCCGCCGACCAAGATGGATGCCTCCGAGCTGACCAAGGAAGGCGTGTACGGCACCTTCGGCGCTACCGGCGCTCGTATGGAAATGCCGGGCTGCTCGCTGTGCATGGGCAACCAGGCGCAGATCCGCGAAGGCTCCACCGCGATGTCGACCTCGACCCGCAACTTCCCGAACCGTCTGGGCCGCAACACCAACGTGTACCTGGGTTCGGCGGAACTGGCGGCGATCTGCTCGCGTCTGGGCCGCATCCCGACCAAGGAGGAGTACATGGCGGACATCGGCGTGATCAACGCCAATGGCGCGGAGATCTACCGCTACATGAACTTCGACCAGATCGAGGAATACCAGGACGTGGCCAGCACGGTCGCTGCCTGATGCGGTAACGGAAAACCCCCGGCTCGCGCCGGGGGTTTTTTTTGTGAGCGGACGACGCATGGTAGTGCCGGCCGCTGGCCGGCATCCCGCCGAAACGAAGAACCGCAGGTGAAAGCCGGGTTTTTCAAAGCCGGGTTTTTCATTGTGCCCGGCCAGGTGGCCTAGCCCATCCGCCTCGCGGTGAGGGCCTGCTCGTGGGCGAGGTCCTGCTGGGCGTCCTGTTGTGCCTGCGAAATCTGCTCGGCCTTGGCGAGCGACTGTTCTACGGGCGTATTGACGGCCTCACTGATTGGAACCGACGCCCGCAGGTTTACTGGATTGTCGAGCGTTCCCTGCACAACGAACATGCGAGAGGCTGGGCCATCGCTGGGTGAATTGCCCAGTACAACGTGATCGACGCGTTCCAGGCCGCTGCCCTTGGCCGCCGCAAGCAGGCCGGCCGTCACGCGCTCACTGGTTTCATCGAAGCTGCGCCCGTGCCTGGCATCCACGGCGGATACACCCTCGCGAATCTGCCGGTAGAGCGCATGGTCTGGATGGCCTTCCTTCCTGGGATCCA
>NZ_JBHHMJ010000529.1:0-1505 GCF_042136455.1 Stenotrophomonas sp. 3diitr2024 | reverse complement strand
TTCGTGCCAGCGCTGGCACGCCGCCTGCCCAAGCCCGGCCCGTGGATGGAAACGCTCAAGCACGTGCTGGCCTTCCCGATGTACGCCACTGCGCTGTGGCTGCTGTGGGTGCTGGGCAAGCAGCGCGGCGTGGACGGCATGGCGCTGGTGCTGGGTGGCCTGCTGCTGTTCGCGTTCGGCCTGTGGCTGTTTGAACGCAACCGCTGGACCGGCTCGCGTGCGGTGACCCTGCTCGGCGTGCTGCTGGCGATCGGTGCGCTGGTTCCGGCCTGGGGCGTGACCCAGCTTGCAGCGCCGGCGAGGGCAGCACAGGCCGCCAGCGACAACGTGGTCGAGTATTCGCCGCAGCTGCTGGACCGCCTGCGCGCCGACAACCGCGTGGTGTTCGTCAACATGACCGCCGACTGGTGCGTGAGCTGCAAGGCCAACGAACGTGCGGTGCTGTCACGGCCGGAGTTCAAGGAACTGCTCAAGCGCACCAATGCGGTGTACATGCGCGGTGACTACACCAACGTCGACCCGCAGATCACCACGTTCCTGGAAGAGCACAAGGCGGTGGGCGTACCACTGTACGTGGTGTACGGCCCCGGCGCGCCGCCGACCGTGCTGCCGACCCTGCTGACCCAGGCGGTGGTCGAGGAAGCGCTGCTGCGCACCGCACGATGAAGTGGCAACGGCCAGCGCTGCTGTGGACAGCGGTGCTGGCCGCCGGCCTCGGCCTGTGGGCCGGGCATCGATTGGCACCCGGCCCATCATCACCTGCCGCGCCAGCAACGGCTTCCAGGGCGACGGCCATGAAGCCCACGCTGCAGGTGGGCGATCAGTTGCCCGCGCTGACACTGCCGGACCTGGCGGGACAGCCATTGGTCCTGCGCGATCGCTTTGCCGGCCGGCCGCTGCTGATCAACGTCTGGGCCAGCTGGTGTGCGCCCTGCGTGGAAGAGATGCCCGAACTGGCGCGCTTCGCCGATGCCCAGGGCGACAACGGTGTGCAGGTGCTGGGCCTGGCGCTGGACACCACGGACGACGTGCGCGGTTTCCTGCAGCAGGTGCCGGTTGACTACCCGATCGTGATCGAGACACCGGGCCCGCGCGATGCCAGCGTGCAGCTGGGCAATACACAGGGGCTGCTGCCCTACAGCGTGCTGTTCGATGCGCAGGGGCGGCTGGTGAAGGCGAAGCTGGGGCCGTTTGCCCACGGCGAGATCGACAGCTGGGTGAAGTGAGGGTTCGGCAGGGCTGCGCCCTGCACCTGCCGAGGCCACCGCAACGGCCAGAGCCAAAGCGGATTTCCGTGGGATGGCGGGGCGGTGCGGCTGGGCAGGACACGCCGTAAACCCATCCATGGGGGCTCGATGGCGCCATCCATGGCGCCGTACACGATCTTTTCGGCGACGGACTTCTTGCCGCTCTGCATGACCATGTTGATGAAGCGGGCGATGGTTTCGCTTCCGTGCTTCGGATCGGGCAGGACGGAACGCTGCGGAGTATTACCCTTACGCGAC
>NZ_JBHHMJ010000520.1:0-3274 GCF_042136455.1 Stenotrophomonas sp. 3diitr2024 | reverse complement strand
TCAAGGTCGTGGGGTACGGCCTGCCCGACCATGCCATGTATGGACTAGGCTTCTTCCATCCCGTGAATGAAGCGAAGTCCCACGTCATCAATCCGCAGCCGAGCGTGGGCTCGGCTCTACACATACGCCCGCGATGCTCTGCAGCATCGCGGGCGTTGTCGTTACAGCGGCAGGTCGAACACCAGCACTTCGGCGTCGTTGCCGTTTTCCAGGGTCAGCTGGGCTTCGTCACTGACCTGCAGCGCATCACCGGCTTCCAGGGTGATGCCGTTGACCTGCAGCTGGCCACGCGCCACCTGCACATAGGCGCCACGACCGTTGCCGAGGGCGTGATGCAGCTTCTGGCCGCCATCAAGAATGGTGGCGAAGATGCGGGCATCCTGGTGGATGCGCAGCGAACCCTCGGCACCGTCCGGCGAAGCGATCAGGCGCAGCTGGCCGCGCTTGCTGTCCGGCGTGAAGTGGGTCTCCTCGTAGGACGGCGCGATGTTCTCGGTGTCCGGGAAGATCCAGATCTGCAGGAAATGCACGGTCTCGTCGGCGGAGTGGTTGAACTCGCTGTGGGTGACGCCGCTGCCGGCGCTCATGCGCTGCACGTCGCCGTAGCGCAGTACCGAACCGGTGCCCATCGAGTCCTTGTGTTCCAGTGCACCGCCCAGCACGTAGGAGATGATTTCCATGTTGCTGTGGCCGTGGGTGCCGAAGCCCTGGCCGCCGATCACCTTGTCTTCGTTGATCACCCGCAACGGGCCGAAGCTGACGTAACGGGGGTCGTAGTAGTTGGCGAAGGAGAAGGTGTGGCGCGAGGACAGCCAGCCATGCTCGGCCAGGCCACGGGTAGCGCTCTTGCGGATCTGTAGCATGATGGAATCTCCTTGTTCGATGGTTTCGATGGGGCGGGGTGGTCGGTGACCGCTGTGTTTTCCCGTTGGAGAGAAGTATCCGCTTGCGCCCGGGGTTTGAAAAACGGATAGTTTTGACGGCCATCATCGAAAAATTCGAATGCTCAAGCTCAGCCTCGATGCCCTGCAGATCCTGGATGCCATCGACCGCCGTGGCTCCTTTGCCGGCGCCGGCAAGGCCCTGCACAAGGTGCCCTCGACCATCTCCTACACCGTGGCCAAGCTGGAGGAGGACCTGGGCGTTCAGTTGTTCGACCGGGTCGGCCCACGTGCAGAGCTGACCGAGGCCGGGCGCGCGCTGCTGGACGAAGGCCGGCATCTGCTGCGCGCGGCCCGCGAGCTGGAGCTGCGGGTGCGCCGGGTGGCGTCGGGTTGGGAGACCGAACTGACCCTGGCGGTGGATTCGGTGTTCCCGACCTGGCTGCTTGGGCCGGATATCGCCGCATTCCGTGAGGCCGAGGCACCGACCCGGTTGCGGTTGATCGGCGAGGCCCTGTCCGGCACCTGGGAGGCCCTGCTCGACCGCCGTTCGGACCTGTTGGTCGGCGCGCCGGGCGAAGGGCCCAGTGGTGGCGGCTATGTGGTCGAGCCGCTGGGCACGGTGGAGTTCGTGTTCGCGGTCGCACCCGAACATCCGTTGGCCAACGTGTCGGGCGTCCTGGGTCGCGAGCAGCTGGTCGAGCATTGCGCGATCGCCGTTTCCGATTCGGCGCGCAGGCTGCTGCCGCGCACGGTGGGCCTGTTGATGGGGCAGGAGATGCTGACGGTGCCGGACATGGCCAGTAAATTGAAGCTGCAGTGCGAAGGCGTGGGCTTCGGCTTCCTGCCCGAGCCGTGCGCGCGCGCTGCAGTGGCGCGCGGCCAGCTGGTGATCCGTGAGGTGGAGGAGCACAAGCCGGAAGAGACCTTCTGGCTGGCCTGGCGCACCGGTGAGGATGGCGCGGCATTGCGCTGGTGGCGCGAGCGCCTGCGCAGGCCGGAGCTGCTGTCGCAGTGGTGGCAGGCAATGGCCAGGGGGTAGGGCTTTGGCAGGGCTGCGCCCTGCACCCGCCGAGGCCAAAGCAACAGCAACAGCGTGCATTCCGTGAGATGGCGGGGTGGGTCCGGTTGCGGGGGACGCCGTGAATCCGTCCATGGAGCAACTGTGTTGACGGAGGGGCCTGGCCCCTCCATGAGACGGGCACGGTAGTGCCGGCCGCTGGCCGGCAGCCTTTTGGGGCACGCGCAGGCTGGCTTCAGGCGGGGATCGATCCGCCTTGAGCGTCACGCACGCGGGCGTTGAGAATCACCAGCATCTTCCGCATCACCGCCACGATGGCCACTTTCCCTTCCTTGCCGCGGGCCCGCAGCGACCGGTAAAAGTCCCGCAATCGTGGCTCATGTCGCATGGCCGACATGGCCGACATGTAGAGCACCTGGCGGATCTCGGCCCTGCCACCGTGGATGCTTCGCCTCCCTCGCATGGCCCCGCTGTCGTGGGAGATCGGCGCCACGCCGACCAGGCTGGCAATGGCTTTTCCGCTGATCTGACCCAGCTCAGGCAGGTAGCTGGCCAGCACCGCCTGCAATGCCGGGCCAACCCCTTTCATCGACTTCAGCACTGCCAGTTGGGGCTGCTGCGCGACCTGTTCAGAGATCTGCTTCCCCAGTCGCTCGACCAGTGTCTGCAGGCGAATGATGTTGCCTTGCATCTGCCGGCGTAGCTCGCGGTCAGTCACCATTTCCTGCTGTTGGCGGGCTACGGTCAGTGCCTGCATCGTTTGTCGACGCGCCCGCACAAACTCGCGCAGTTTCCGCTGCCAGGGCTCCAGTGGCTGATAGGAAGGCAGTTCCACCAGTGCGGCCATCTGCGCCAATACAAGAGCATCCAAGCGGTCCGTCTTGGCCACTTTACCCAGCCCCTGAGCCAGTCTACGCGCCCGCAGGGCGTTGGCGCGGATCACCGGATGGCCGGCCTTGTGAAGAAAGTCCAGGACAGTCTGCTCATAGCCGCCAGTGGCTTCCAGAACGATCTGAATGGCCGGCCGCGTGCTCAACCAAGTGCTCAATTCAGCATAGCCAGAGGGGCTATTGCTGACCTGCACAGTCTCGCCGTCTGTCGTGCCGATATCCAGTCGGCGCTTGCTCACATCGATCCCGATCCCGTTCATTGCCCGACTCCGTATAGTCTGGAAGGGTCGAGAGCTCCCCCGCTTGCCCAGTCTTATCGCTTCGAGTGTCAGCTCCAGCAACTGTTCGGGCGGATCAAGGGAGAATCCGGTGTGGGCGCCAAGCTACATGGCGATCGTCGAGATCCAGGCTCGTACGGCGGCCCACGCCGGCTCTCGACACCTACGCTGACAGATTTCCATCAGATAAGGCTCGGTCGCCGC
>NZ_JBHHMJ010000517.1:0-302 GCF_042136455.1 Stenotrophomonas sp. 3diitr2024 | reverse complement strand
TGTCAGCTCCAGCAACTGTTCGGGCGGATCAAGGGAGAATCCGGTGTGGGCGCCAAGCTACATGGCGATCGTCGAGATCCAGGCTCGTACGGCGGCCCACGCCGGCTCTCGACACCTACGCTGACAGATTTCCATCAGATGAGGCTCGGTCGCCGCTTGCACGTGTGCGCTGTTGATGATGGCTGTGGCAGTGGTGGCGATGCCGGCCGCGGCGCGGGAAACGACGGGATTGCTGCATCCGCTGTTCAGCGATCACGCCGTCCTGCAGCGTGACCGGCCCATTGTGGTCTGGGGGCACGCAG
>NZ_JBHHMJ010000514.1:0-1508 GCF_042136455.1 Stenotrophomonas sp. 3diitr2024 | reverse complement strand
CTCGTGGCGGGCTGACAGCGATTCCTGGTAGGGCCGGGCGGGTGGACTGCGCAGGGGACGCTGCAAGTACGTCCCTGTAAGCTCGGTCGCCGCTTGCTCATCGCATCGAACCCGGCCCGGCCGTGGTACGCGCCCATGCCGCTGGCCCCCACCCCGCCAAACGGCAGGCCATCGGCGGCGAAGTGCAGCAGCGTGTCATTTACCGTCACGCCACCGGCCACCACCTGGCCGAGGATGCGCTCCACCGTGGCCGTGTCATGGCTGAAGGGATACAGCGCCAGCGGCCGTTCGCGGGACAGCACGTCCGCCAGCGCCGCCTCCAGGTCCAGGTAGGCCCGCACGGGCAGGATCGGCCCGAAGATCTCCTCGCGCATCAGGTCCAGGTCGTCCGGCGGGTCCAGCACCACGGTCGGCACCAGCAGGCGCTCGCGGTTGGCGCGCGCAGGATCCACCTGCGCCAGCGGGATCACCGGCACGCCACGTTCGCGCGCCTGCACCAGGTAGCCCTGCAGGCGCTGGTACTGGCCCTCGTTGATGATGCGCGTGTAGTCGTCGGCATTGCTGAAGTCGCCATAGCGTTCGCGCACCTGCTGCTGCAGCGCCTGTACGAACTCGCGCTGGCGGACCGTATCGATCAGCACATAATCCGGCGCGATGCAGGTCTGGCCCGCGTTGAACCACTTGCCGGTGGCCAGCCGCGCGGCGGCTTTGCCCAGCGGAAAATCGCGGCAGACGATGGCCGGCGACTTGCCGCCCAGTTCCAGCGTGACCGGCACCAGATGCTCGGCGGCGGCGGCCATCACCTTGCGGCCAACGGCCGTCGAGCCGGTGAACAGCAGATGGTCCAGCGGCAGCGAGGACACCGCCGCGGCCACATCTGCCCCGCCCTGCACCACCGCCACCCGATCGGGCGGGAACACGCTGGCCAGCAGATCGGCCAGGAACGCACTGGTGCGCGGCGTGTGTTCCGAAGGCTTCAGCAGTACGTGGTTGCCGGCAGCGATGGCGGTGACCAGCGGCACCAGCGCCAGCGTGACCGGGTAGTTCCACGGTGAGATCACCCCGACCACACCCAGTGGCGTCGGCCGCAGCTGCGCGCGCGCTGGCCACAACTTCCATCCCGCCGATGCCCGCTGCGGCTTCGACCAGCGCCGCAGGTGGCGGCGCAGGTGGTCGATGGCCGACAGCACGCTCATGCCATCGGCCAGCTTCGATTCAACGTGGGCGCGATGCCCGAAGTCCTCGGCGATGGCCTGCGCCATTTCGTCCAGGCGTGGCTTCAGCCCCTCGCGCAGGCGGCGCAGGTCGGCCTCACGCTGGTCGAGCGTGGGGCGCTGCGACTGCCAGGCGCTGCGCAGGGTGTGCAGGATGGCGGGAAGGTCGGCGGGGGCGGTGGTCGTCATGGGCCGACTATACGGGGTGCTGCGCAACGCCATGGTAGTGCCGGCCGCTGGCCGGCAATGGGTTCATGTCTTCGGAGATTCATGGGTTTGCCGGCCAGCGGCCGG
>NZ_JBHHMJ010000496.1:0-1053 GCF_042136455.1 Stenotrophomonas sp. 3diitr2024 | reverse complement strand
GGCCGCTGGCCGGCGGGCAACGTGCCCTGGCAGCCGGCCAGCGGCCGGCTCTACCGGGCAAGCGTCAGAACGCGCTGGGGCGCGGTTCGGGCAGCGGCTGGTCGACCATCGGCTTCAGCTCGGCATCCAGCGCCACGCGCTCATCGAACACGAAGCAGCGGCCTTCGTAGCCTTCGCCGCCCACCTCCTCGAAGTAGCCGAGGATGCCGCCATCGAGCTGCAGCACATTCTCCATGCCGTCATTGACCATCCACAGCGCGGCCTTCTCGCAGCGGATGCCGCCGGTGCAGAAACTGACCACGGTGCTGTCCCGCAGCGCATCGCGATGCGGCGCCAGCGCCTCGGGCAGGTCGGTGAACTTGCGGATGGGCAACACCAGCGCATCCTTGAAGGTGCCGTACTCCACTTCCTGCAGATTTCGCGTATCGAGCATCACCACCGGCTTGCCGGCATCGTCATGGCCCTGCCGCAGCCAGCGCTGCACGGTGGCCGGATCAACCGCTGGTGCGCGCGGATAGTCCAGCGGCTGGCCGTCATCGCGGCGGAAGCTGATGATCTCGTCCTTCACCTTGGCCTTCAGCCGCGCGAACGGCTGATGCTTGCTCAGGCTGGTCTTGACCCGCATGTCGGCGAAACGCGCATCGGCATGCAGCGCTGCATAGAAGCCCTCAACCGCCTCCGGCGCCCCCGCCAGAAACAGGTTCAGTCCCTCGCCCGCCACCAGGATCGTGCCGCGCAGCTGCGCCGTCTCGGCACGGGTCAGCAGCTGGTCGCACAGGGCCTGAGGGGCGTCGATGACGGCGAAATGATAGGCAGCGGTATTGGCGATCATCCCGCCATTTTAGCGCCTCCCGCCCGCACAGACAGATTCAGGGGTCAGGGCCCTCTGCGCGGCAGAGGGATCCGACCCCGGCAGGTACCCAGAACTTGTCAGAGGCGGGGAGGTGTGGGCAGGCGGGACCGTTGGCGCCATGGGCCCGAGGCATGCCTCGGGCGGGTTGGGCAGGACGCCCAACCCCGGTCTTGCCGTGTGCGCAGGACAGCGCACACGAG
>NZ_JBHHMJ010000346.1:0-368 GCF_042136455.1 Stenotrophomonas sp. 3diitr2024 | reverse complement strand
GTGACCTGCGCGCCCAGCTGGCGGGCCAGTGCCAGCTTGGTGTCGTCCACGTCCACCGCAGCCACGTTCAGGCCCATCGCGCGGGCGTACTGTACGGCCATGTGGCCCAGGCCACCGACTTCGTTCGGAGTGAACTGGCGCACGCCCAGGATCGGACGGTTGCGATTGGCATCCCAGTAATAGCCGTTGTCGTCGTCGATCAGCGAGACGCTGGGCGCCGTGCGCACGGTGCAGGCGCATGCGCGCGAGCCCTATGAGCGCGGGCGCTTTGACAAGGCGCTGGGCGATGCCATCGGTTGACGATGGCACTCCCTGCAACCCCGACACTCCGCAACTGAAAGGACCGTCCATGATTGCCCGTCGCCGAC
>NZ_JBHHMJ010000477.1:0-3750 GCF_042136455.1 Stenotrophomonas sp. 3diitr2024 | reverse complement strand
TCAGATCCGTTTTCCTTCGGAAAACGGATCTGACCCCAACACACAGCGCGCGGCTGTTGCCTTTGCCTTTGCTCTTGCTCTTCTTTTTTCTTTTCCTGCGGTGACGGACACGGAAACTGTCCGTGGCCGGGCGGGTGGGTTGGCTGGGGGCGTGAGCCGCATGGATGCGGCGACCGAGCTTACATGGACGTACTTGCAGCGGCCCCCAGACGATCCACCCGCCCGGCTAAGCCCCGTATCGCTGCCATCACCGCAGAGGGGGCTCAGCCCGGTGGCCGGGAAACCTCAATACCCCGCCGCCTGCCCATCCTTGCGGCTCTCCGAAGCACCGTAGTACACCCCGGTCTCGGGATCGCGCATGATCGCCTGATAGCCACCATACGGGCCGTCGGCGAACACGATGCGATGCCCCTTGCGCATCAGCGCGCGCACGGTCTCGTACGGGAAGCCGGTTTCCAGATTCACTTCGCCACCGTCGGTCATCGCCGTGGCCTGGCCGGTCGGCTCGGTCGAACCCTCATGCTGGATGCGCGGTGCGTCACCGGCTTCCTGCAGGTTCATGCCGAAGTCCACCAGGTTCATCACGATCTGCGCATGGCCCTGCGGTTGCATCGCGCCGCCCATCACGCCGAAGCTGGCATACGGCTTGCCCCCCTTGGTGATGAACGCCGGAATGATCGTCTGGAAGGGGCGCTTGCCCGGTGCGTATCCGTTGGGATGGTTCTTCTGCAGCACGAACATCTCGCCGCGGTCCTGCAGGATGAAGCCCAACCCCGGCGGCGCCATGCCGCTGCCCATGCCGCGGTAATTGGACTGGATCAACGAGACCATCATGCCGTCGGCGTCGGCCACCGTCATGTAGATCGTGTCGCCTTCCTCCAGCTGCTTCGGTGTGCCCGGCTGCACTTCCTTCAAGGCCTTGTCCATCGAGATCAGCGCGCGGCGCTGCGCGGCGTACTCCTTGGAGATCAGCTTCTGCACCGGCGCCGGCTGGAATGCCATGTCGGCGTAGAAGCGCGCACGGTCGGCGAAGGCCAGCTTCTTCGCCTCAACGAACAGGTGCACATGCTCGGGTGAGCCGAACGGGATCTTCGAGAAATCGTAGCCTTCCAGCACGTTGAGGATCTGAAGCGCAGCGATGCCCTGGCTGTTGGGTGGCAGCTCCCAGACATCGTAGCCACGGTAGTTGCTGCTGACCGGCTCGACCCATTCACCGTGGTGGTCGGCCATGTCCTGGTAGCTCAGGTAGCCACCGTTGGCCTTGAAGTAGTCACCGATGGTGCGCGCGATCTCGCCCTTGTAGAAGGCGTCGCGCCCGCCGTCGGCGATCTTCTGCAGGGTGCTGGCCAGGTTCGGGTTCTTCCACATCTCGCCCTTGCGCGGGGCGTGGCCGTTGATCGTGAACTGCTCCTTGAAGCCCGGGTACTGCGACAGCTTGGGCACCGAACGGTCCCAGTAGTAGGCGATCACCTCGGCCACCGGGTGGCCCTCGCGGGCGTAGCGGATGGCCGGCGCCAGGTTATCGGCCATCGGCTTGCGACCGAAACGGTCGTGCAGGGCGAACCAGCCGTCGACCGCACCGGGCACCGACACCGGCAACGGGCCGGTGGCCGGGATGTCCTTCAGGCCACGACGCTGGAACTCGGCCAGGGTGAGCGACTTCGGCGAGCGGCCCGAGCCGTTGTAGCCGTAGAGCTTCTGCGTCTTTGGGTCCCAGACGATGGCGAACAGGTCGCCACCGATGCCGTTGCCGGTCGGCTCCATCAAGCCGAGCGCGGCATTGGCCGCGATCGCCGCGTCGACCGCCGAGCCACCGCCCTTCATCACGTCCAGCGCGATCTGGGTGGCCAGCGGCTGCGAGGTAGCCGCCATCGCATGCGGGGCGATCACCTCCGAACGGGTGGCGAAGGTGTGGCCGGTGATGCGGTCGGCGGCGATGGACAGTGCAGGCACGGCAGCCAGCACGGCGGCGGCGAGCAGGGAGCGGGCAAGGCGTCGGGACACGGTCGGGTTCCGGTGGAAGGTGGTTCCGCGATCTTCGCCGCTGCGGCCTTCATGCGGTATCGGGCAGAGGTCATGGGCGATGGCCTTTCGGTGGGTGCCGACCAAGGTCCGCCCCAGCATGGCGAACAGCGACCCGGAATCCGCGCAAAAAGCGTGTTGAAAGGAGTGAATTCGGGTTCACTGAAACACTTTCAGTGGCAACCATCCTTGCGGCGCAAGCGATTTCGCTGGACTCACTGGAAACCGATAAAAAAACTGTCGTGAGGGTTGACACCGCCAAAACGCCTGTGTTTCTCTCGATCGCATGTTGCATCACAACACGCCACCGCGAACCCACATCGAAGCCGCCGCCATCGGCGCCGCCTCGCTGCGTTCGATTCTTGTGCTCGTACTTATTACCCAACCCACAGGTGCGGGACGAGCCAGCGTGTAAGCAACAGACACACCGGAACTCTTCAAAAACCCGCACCCGCCCCGGTGCGGGTTTTTTCATTTCAGAACCTGGTTTCAGACGCAACCACCATGACCAACGCTCATCGCACAACCCGGACCTGCAGCACCACGCCTCGTGGTGGCTGTGCCTGTGCGATGCGCGGCGCCCCCTCCACCGCTTTCCCCTGACCGGCCGGCACGTCACCTCGACGACCGGCCGTTCTTTTTTCTTCCCACCGCAAGGAACCTCCCCCATGAGCACCAACGACCTGCCCCAGACCAAGATCGCCGTCATCGGCTACGGCAGCCAGGGCCGCGCCCACGCACTGAACCTGCGCGAATCCGGCTTCGACGTGGTGGTAGGCCTGCGTCCGGGCGGTCCGACCGAAGCCAAGGCCCAGGCCGATGGATTCACCGTGGTCGCGCCCGCCGATGCGGTGAAGGACGCCGATCTGGTCGCCGTGCTGACCCCCGACATGGTGCAGAAGAAGCTCTACAACGATGTGCTGGCGCCGAACATGAAGCAGGGGGCGTGCCTGCTGTTCGCCCACGGACTGAACGTGCACTACGGCATGATCGAGCCGCGCGCCGATCTGGACGTGGTGCTGGTCGCACCGAAGGGCCCGGGTGCGCTGGTGCGCCGTGAGTACGAGATCGGCCGTGGCGTGCCGTGCATCTGGGCGGTCTACCAGGACGTCAGCGGCAAGGCCGCGCAGCATGCCCAGGCCTATGCGGCCGGCCTCGGCGGTGCCCGCGCCAACCTGATCCAGACCACCTTCAAGGAAGAGACCGAGACCGATCTGTTCGGCGAGCAGGCGGTGCTGTGTGGTGGTGCGTCGGCGCTGGTGCAGGCCGGTTTCGAGACCCTGGTGGAAGCCGGCTACCAGCCGGAGATCGCCTACTACGAAGTACTGCACGAGCTGAAGCTGATCGTCGACCTGTTCTACGAAGGCGGTATCTCGCGCATGCTGGAATTCATCTCCGAGACCGCGCAGTACGGCGACTACGTCAGCGGCCCGCGCGTGATCGACGCCGGCACCAAGGCACGCATGAAGGAAGTACTGAAGGACATCCAGGACGGCACCTTCACCAAGAACTGGGTGGCCGAGTACGAAGCGGGCCTGCCGAACTACAACAGGTTCAAGCAGGCCGACCTGGAGCACCCGATCGAAAAGGTGGGCAAGGAACTGCGCGCCAAGATGGTCTGGTTGCAAGGACAGGCCGCGTAACCGCGCGGCCCTCCCCCACCCGCTTTGCAAGGTTCCCCCATGAACTCTTCCACACACCGCAGCGCGCCGCCCAACGGCGCGCGCT
>NZ_JBHHMJ010000466.1:0-385 GCF_042136455.1 Stenotrophomonas sp. 3diitr2024 | reverse complement strand
CCATGGGCCCGAGGCATGCCTCGGGCGGGTTGGGCAGGACGCCCAACCCCGGTCTTGCCGTGTGCGCAGGACAGCGCACACGAGCAAGGCGCCATCGAGCCCCCAGGGGTGAGGGCGCTTTGCTTGCGAAGCACTGCTTCGCAAGCGCCCGAACGCACAGCCGCCAGCGGCTGGGCCGGTCTGGGGGTTCACGGCGTGTCCTGCCAACCCACACCGCCCCGCCCAACACGCAGAAACCCAGAGCCGCTTTGGCTTTGGCTTTGGCTTTGGCTTTGGCATTGGCCTCTGCGGGTGCAGGGCGCAGCCCTGCAAAGAAAAAGGCCGCCTTTCGGCGGCCTCACTTTTCTTTACTTCAGCTTGATCTCGCGCAGGCGCTCCTCGAGGA
>NZ_JBHHMJ010000459.1:0-7026 GCF_042136455.1 Stenotrophomonas sp. 3diitr2024 | reverse complement strand
GCGCTGGCATGTCGCCAGCGCGATCACGGCGCGTGCCGCCGGTCAGAACCGCGCGGTCATGCTCAGGAAGTAGCTGCGCCCGGCGACGAAGTAGTCGGTGGAGCCTTCCGCATACAGCTTCTTGTCGGCCAGGTTGCTGACGCCACCGCGCAGGGTCAGCACTTCGTTGACGTTCCATGCCGCGGTCAGGTCATACAGCGTATAGGCCTTGAGGAAGGTCGTGGCGGTGCCGGTCTGCCTGCCGGTGTACTGCGCCGACAGGCTGCCGGAAAACACCGTGCTGGGCGCCCAGTCCAGCGACGAATAGCCGGAGAACTCCGGTGTATCGATCAGGTTGCGGCCGGTGGTCAGGTTCCTGGCTTCCTTCATCCAGGTCGCCGAGGTGCGCCAGCGCCACTGCTCGCCGAAGCGGACGTTCAGGTTGCCTTCCATGCCGCGGGTGCGCGCGCGCTGTACGTTGTTCATGCGCGTCCACCAGATGCCGTTGAACCGGCCCAGCGGTGCGTACTCGATCTTGTTCCGGAAGTCGGTGTGGAAATAGGTCACGCCGACATCGATCAGGTCATTGTCGAAGCTGATGCCGATCTCGCGGTTGGTGCTGGTCTCCGGATCCAGGTCCGGGTTGCCGGCCATGTAGCACCCGCCACGGGTGTAGCCCAGCGGAATCAGCGAGGTGCAGCCGCGCCCCCCGGACTGGGTAGCGGCACTGGCCGAGTTCTCGGTCAGGCTGGGCGCACGGAAGCCCTTGGAGACGCCACCGCGGATCGTCCACTGTTCGGCAGGGTGCCAGACCAGGTACGCACGCGGGCTGACGTGGCCGCCAAACTGCTCGTGATGGTCCAGGCGCGCGCCCACGGTCAGGGCCAGGGTGCGGTGCAGTTTCAGCTCGTCCTCGGCAAACAGCGCCCAGGTGTCCACGTCCAGAGTGGAGCCGCTGACCGCGTTGCCGGCATAGTCGATCGGCGCGCGGCCGATGGTGTCGGTGTTGGTCAGCTCCTGCCGCTTCCATTGGCCGCCTACGGCGAACTGGTGTTCAACGCCGAGGGTGAACGGCGTGGTCAGGCTGCCCTCGATGATCGTATCGGTGGCTTCGGAACGGCCGGCAGCACCGATGTCGTTCCTGTACTCGGTCCAGTACGCACTGATCTTCGAATTGCCGAAGCGCCACTTGCCATCGTGGTTGAGCGCCAGCGAGCTGCGCTTGAGCTCACTGGCACCCCAGGCACCTTCGTCCTGCTTTTCCAGCGACGCATCGATGAAGGCCTGCTGCACGCCGTGCCCGGCTTCCAGCGACAGTTCCTGTGCGTCGCTCAGCTTCCACTGCAGCAGCGCATCGACATTGCGGTCCTTTTCGCCCGCGTAGGCATTGCCGGAGACACCGCCGTTGGAGCGGTCCGAATCGCGGCGCATGCTGTTGGCACCGATGCGCAGGCCGAAGCGTTCGCCCAGCGGCCCGGAGAACGTGGCGCCGATCTGCTGGGTATCGCCGCGCTTGCCGTCAGCCGGGCGGGTGTAGCTGTGGGTGGCGCTGCCGTTCCATTCGTCGCCGATGCGCCGGGTGATGATGTTGATCACCCCGCCCATCGCATCGGAGCCATACAGCGACGACATCGGCCCGCGCACCACTTCGATGCGCTCGATCTGGTCCGGCGAGATCCAGTTCAGGTCCTGGCGGCCGAGGTCGGGGCGATAGTTGGTCGAGGCCGAGCTGCCCATGCGCTTGCCGTCCACCAGCACCAGCGTGTAGTTGGACGGCATGCCACGCAGCTTGATCTTGGACTGCTCGCCGACGGCGCTGAGGCCGCCGGTCACGCCCGGTACGCGGCTGAGCAGGGCGGCCAGGTCCGGTACCGGCTGGCGCTCGATGTCCTCACGACTGATCACGCTGATGCTGGCCGGGGCATCCTTGATCCACTGCTGGCTGCCTGAAGCCGTGACCACCACGGTATCCAGGTCCTTGGTGGAGGCATCGGCGGCGGCCTCTGCGGCGGCCAGGCCGGGCAGGGCCAGCAGGCAGACGGTGGCCAGGCGGGTGCGCGGCAGGCGCGCGGAACGGGAACGGGACGACAGGGACATGACGGCTTCCATGAGAGGTGGGGTGACCCGGTGGAAGCAGCAGGCGCAGGCAGACAGCAGGCAGCCCCCCCCTTCCGTGGGTCGTCGGGTGCGCGGTCAGGACCGGCGCAGCTGGGTGGGTCGCGGCCGCGCGGAAGACGGTGACCTGCCTGGTTGATTAAATGATAACCGTTCGCGTTTGTTACGATCCAGTACCGGGGGCGATGCAGTGACATCTGGCCATGCCCTGGCGTGATCGCCTGCTATTTGCTGAATGGGGACAAATCCCGGTGTAGACCTTCGCACCCGGCTTACATTCTGGGCCCTAGACTGGGCCGCATTTTCGATTCCGCCCCGTTGGAGATCGTGTGGGTTCCGGTAGTGACAGACATCGACTGTGCGGCGTGAGGCCGACACAGCCAGGACAAGTGCGGGCGCCGGGAAAGCGCGCCGGGAACCTTGGTGCATGCAGCCCGGCCGGGATGGCCGGCCGTGCCGACGGCGCGGAGTAAGCGACGATGGGGGTGCAGACCATCCATGCGGAAGCAGGAACGCCCCGGCTCGATGCCGGCTGGGCGCTGCTGCCCGCTGAATCGCCGTTGCCGATGCCCGAACAGACCCTGCGCGAAGGCGCACTGAAGGTCCGGCGGCATCGCACCTCGCCGCGCCTGATCGGCCTGCGCCGGCTGTACCTGTTTGGTGGCACGCTCGGCATGACCGCCGTGGCTACGCGGATGATGTGGCGGGTGCTGTCGGCCAATGGCATCAGCGTGCTCGAAGCCTGCCTGCTGGTGCTGTTCGTCGGCCTGTTTGCCTGGATCGCGCTCTCCTTTGCCAGCGCCCTGGCCGGCTTCCTGACTGCTGTGTTCGACCGGGGCTATCGGCTCGGCATCGACCCGGACAAGCCGTTGCCGGCCGTGCACAGCCGTACTGCGCTGTTGATGCCGACCTACAACGAAGACCCGCGCCGCCTGCTGGCGGGCCTGCAGGCGATCTACGAGTCGGTGGCGGCCACCGGCCAGCTCGACCGCTTCGACTTCTTCGTGCTCAGCGACACCCGCCGCGAGGACATCGCCGCTGCCGAGGAACAGGTGTTCGCCGAGCTGCGCGAGCGTGTGCCGGAGGGGCAGACCCGCCTGTTCTATCGTCGCCGTGGTGACAACAGCGGGCGCAAGGCCGGCAACATCGCCGACTGGGTCCGCCGCTTCGGCGGTGCCTACCCGCAGATGCTGATCCTTGACGCCGACAGCCTGATGACCGGCGACAGCATCGTGCGCCTGGTGGCCGGCATGGAACACAACGCCGACGTCGGACTGATCCAGACCCTGCCGTCGGTGATCGGCGGCCGCACCCTGTTCGCGCGCATGCAGCAGTTCGGTGGCCGCGTGTACGGGCCGGTGATCGCCCGCGGCGTGGCCTGGTGGCACGGCGCCGAGAGCAACTACTGGGGCCACAACGCCATCATTCGCACCCGCGCCTTCGCCGACCACGCCGGCCTGCCGGCGCTGCCGGGGCGCAAGCCGTTCGGCGGCCACGTGCTCAGCCACGATTTCGTCGAAGCGGCGCTGATGCGTCGTGGCGGCTGGGCCGCGCACATGGTGCCCTACCTCGGTGGCAGTTACGAGGAAGGCCCGCCGACGCTGACCGACCTGCTGGTGCGCGACCGTCGCTGGTGCCAGGGCAACCTGCAGCACGGCAAGGTGGTCGGCAGCCGCGGGCTGCACTGGATCAGCCGCACGCACATGCTGATCGGCATCGGCCACTATTTCACCGCACCGATGTGGGCGATGCTGATGCTGATCGGCATCGCCATCCCGCTGTTCCAGGAAGGCATCGATTTCAACGCCCTGCTGCACCTGTCGCCCAGCGTGTACTGGCGCGCACAGGATGAAGAGCAGGTGGTGCGCCTGTTCGCCGCCACCATGGCGGTGCTGCTGCTGCCCAAGGTGCTCGGCTACCTGGCAATGCTGCTGGACCCGGTCGACCGCCGCGGTTGTGGCGGTCCGATCCGTGCCTTCGTATCGATGCTGGTGGAAACCGTGCTCGCCGCGCTGATGGCGCCGGTGGTGATGTACGTGCAGTCACGCGGCGTGGCCGAAGTGTTGTCCGGGCGCGATTCCGGCTGGGACGCGCAGCAGCGTGACGACGGCGGCATCTCGTGGATGGCGTTGATCCGTGGCTACGGTGGCCTGGGTGTGTTCGGCGCCTTCATGGGCGTGCTGGCCTGGGCGGTATCGCCGTCGCTGGCGGCCTGGATGGCGCCGGTGGTGATCGGCATGGTTCTGGCCGTTCCGGTGGTGGCGCTGACCTCCTCGCGCGGCCCCGGTGCTTTCCTGCATCGCCTCGGCCTGCTCGATATCCCCGAAGAGAACATCCCGCCACCGGTGCTGGTACGCGCCGCGCAGCTGCGGCGGGAAGCGGCCGAGCAACCGCCGCTGTACTGATTGCCCCGCGCCAGCGGCATAATGCGGCTCGAACTTGAAGGAGCCGCATCATGCTGCAAACGGTGGAACAGGAAACCGGCGCCTCGCCGCAGTGGTCGGTGATCTGGTTGCACGGCCTCGGCGCCGACGGCCATGATTTCGCGCCGATCGTGCCGGAACTGGTGCGGCCGCACTGGCCGGCGCTGCGCTTCGTGTTCCCGCACGCACCCGTGCGGCCGATCACGATCAACAACGGCGTGCCGATGCGCGGCTGGTACGACATCGTGGGCATGGACTTCCGTTCGCGCGCCGACATGGCCGGCGTGCAGGAATCGGTGGTGCAGCTGGACGCACTGATCGCGCGCGAGATCGAGCGCGGCATCGCGCCGGAGAAGATCTTCCTGGCAGGCTTCTCGCAGGGTGGGGCGATCATCCTGACAGCCGCGCTCTCGCGTACCGCGCCGCTGGCCGGCCTGATCGCGCTGTCCACCTATCTGCCCGAAGCCGACAGCGCCACGCGTGTTGACGGCGCGGTGCAGGTGCCGGTGTTCATGGCCCATGGCAGTGGCGACCCGGTGATCCCGCAGGCCGTCGCAGCGCACAGCGCGCAGGCGCTGCGTACGCTGGGCCTGGATGTGGCGTGGCACAGTTACCCGATGGCCCACCAGGTCTGTGCCGAGGAGATCCAGGCACTGGGTGACTGGCTGCAGGAACGCCTGGGCGCCGCCTGAGCCATGTCGCCGGCCAGCACACCGCCGTGGATGCCGGAACTGTGCCGCCTGCCACGGCTGGCGGCGATGCTCGGCCTGGCCGAGCTGGTGGTGGTGGTACTGGCGCTGGCGCCGGACGGCAGCCGTCACTGGACCTTCGGCGAACTGCTGTCGGCCAGCGGATTCGCGCTGTGGCTGGCGCTGGCGGTGACCGCCAGCCTGTGCCTGCTGCGGCAGACCCTGTCGCGGCTGCCGCCGGTGCTGGGCGCCATTGCGGCGACCGTGCTGGCAACCCTGATCGCGGTGGTCTGCGCTGGCATCGTGCACGCGCTGTACGCGGTGCTGGGCGACAGCTTCGCCAGCGGCATCAGCTTCTGGCGTTTCACCCTCGGCAGCGCGGCAACCACGGCGCTGATCGCCGCGCTGGCGCTGCGCTACTTCTACGTAAGCGATCGCTGGGCCGCGCAGGTGCAGGCCAACGCGCGCGCGCAGGCCGACGCGCTGCAGGCGCGTATCCGCCCGCATTTCCTGTTCAACAGCATGAACCTGATCGCCAGCCTGCTGCATCGTGACCCGGCAGTCGCCGAGCGCGCGGTGCTGGACCTGTCCGATCTGTTCCGTGCCGCGCTGGGGGCGGGCGAGGGCGATTCCACCCTTCGCGACGAATGCGAGCTGGCCGAGCGCTACCTGTCGATCGAATCGCTGCGCCTGGGTGAACGCCTGCAGGTGCGTTGGCAGCGCGACGAGCCGCTGCCCTGGGACCTGCCCTTGCCAAGGCTGGTACTGCAGCCGCTGGTGGAAAATGCCGTGCTGCATGGCATCTCGCGCCTGCCCGACGGCGGCACCATCGAACTGCAGCTGGCGCGCGAGGGCAATGAACTGCAGATCCGCGTACGCAACCCGGCACCCGATCCGCAGGCGCCGGGGCTGGCGCTGGCACGCGGCGCCGGTCATGCCCAGCACAGCATCGGCCATCGGCTGGCCTGGCGCTTCGGCAGCACCGCGCGGATGACGGCTGGCTGGAGCGAGGGCTACTATGCCTGCCAGGTGACAGTGCCGATCCAGTGAGGGAACGATCGTGAGGGTAGTCATCGCCGACGACGAACCGCTGGCGCGCGAGCGCCTGCGCAGCCTGTTGGCGGCACAGGACGGCGTGGACGTGGTGGCCGAGGCCGGCAACGGTGAGCAGGCCCTGCACGCGTGCGCGGAGCTGCAGCCGGACCTGGTCCTGCTGGATATCGCGATGCCCGGGCTGGATGGCCTGGAAGCGGCCCGCCACCTGGCCAGCTTCGAACCTCGGCCTGCGGTGGTGTTCTGCACCGCCTACGATGCGCATGCGCTGTCGGCGTTCGAGGCTGCAGCGATCGACTACCTGATGAAGCCAGTGCGTGCCGAACGGTTGGCGGCGGCGATCGCACGTGCGCGCACGTTCCTGGCCGGCCGCGATGGTCAGCCACAGGAGCACAGCGGGCAGCAGGCACGCAGCGTGCTGTGCGCACGCCTGCGCGGCAGCCTGCGCCTGATTCCGCTGGACGATATCCACTACCTGCAGGCCGAGGAGAAGTACGTGGTGGTGCACCACGCGCGCGGCGAGGACCTGATCGAGGAATCGCTGAAGTCGCTGGAAGAAGAGTTCGCCAGCCGTTTCATCCGCATCCATCGCAACTGCCTGGTGGCGCGCCACGAGCTGGTGGAGCTGCGTCGGGGCTCGGGCGGGCAGGTGCAGGCGGTGTTGCGGCATGGCAAGCAGCCGCTGGAAGTCAGCCGCCGGTGCGTGGCGACGCTGAAGCAGGAACTGCGGCACTTGTGAGAGTTCCGCGCGGCCTGCGGCCGCGACT
>NZ_JBHHMJ010000448.1:0-8179 GCF_042136455.1 Stenotrophomonas sp. 3diitr2024 | reverse complement strand
CCTGCCTGCGCTGCAGGCAGGACCTTCGTCCCATGCCATGGGCCGTGGGCGGTGCCATGATCGGGGTCTGCCTTCCCGGGAACCTGTGCTCGTGAAAACCCGTCTTGCCGTTGCCCTGTTGATCGCCCTGTCCGCCCCCACCGTGGCCCTGGCCGCTGCGCCCGCCGCCGCCGCCGCCGCCGCGCCCGCCAGCGTGGCCACCGAATCGCCCGCGGATGCCGCCTTCCGCGCGCTGTACGAGAAGGAATGGAAGTGGCGCCAGCAGGGAGGTGGTGAAGCCAGCGAGGACGAAGACGCCCCGGCCAACGCCACCCGCATGCCTGACGTCGGCCCGGCCGCGCAGCAGGCGCGTCTGAAGGTGTGGGACGAGACCCTGGCCGCACTGAAGAAGATCGACCCGAAGACCCTGTCGCCGGACAACCAGGTCAACTACGCGATCTATCGCGACCAGGTGTTCAACCTGGCCGAAGAGACGCGCCTGCGCGGCTACGAAATGCCGTTCAACGCCGATTCCTCGTTCTGGTCCAACCTGTCCTTCATGGCCCGGCGCGAGATGAAGACCGTGCAGGACTACCAGAACTACATCGCACGGCTGAACGATGTGCCGCGTTACTTCGGCCAGCAGACCGAGAACATGCGCGCCGGCCTGAAGCGCGGCTTCAGCGTGCCGCGCGCGGTGCTGGATGGCCGCGAAGTGTCCATCGCCACCGTTGCCGAGCTGAAGGACCCGACCGAATCGCCGCTGTACGCGCCGTTCAAGAAGCTGCCCAACAGCATCCCGGCCGCCGAACAGGCCAGGCTGCAGGCGCAGGCGCGTGAAGCGATCAGCGGCAAGGTGGTGCCGGCGTTCCAGCAGCTGCGCACCTTCTTCGTCAACGAGTACGTGCCGCAGGCGCGCACCACCCTGGCCGCCGAAGCGATGCCCGATGGCAAGGCCTACTACAGGCAGCAGATCCACGAGTACACCACGCTGGACCTGTCGCCGGACGAGATCCATCGCATCGGCCTGGAGGAAGTCGCACGCATCCAGGGCGAGATGAACGCCATCATCAAGCAGGTGAAGTTCAAGGGCAGCTTCGCCGAGTTCCTGACCTTCCTGCGTACCGATCCGCAGTTCTATGCGAAGACGCCGGAAGAGTTGCTGTCGCGCGCCGCGTGGATCTCCAAGCGTGCCGATGGCCAGCTGGGCAAGTACATGACGTTGCCGCGCGCGCGCTTCACCATCGTGCCGGTGCCACCGGACATTGCACCGTTCTGGACGGCCGGCCGCGGTGGCATGGGTACCTACTGGCTCAACACCTACAACCTGCCGTCGCGCCCGCTGTACAACCTGCCGGCACTGACCCTGCATGAATCCGATCCGGGCCATTCGCTGCAGGGCGCGATCGCCGCCGAGCAGAAGAACCTGCCCGAGTTCCGCCGCAACGCCTACATCTCCGCCTATGGCGAAGGCTGGGCGCTGTATTGCGAGAAGCTGGGCGTGGAGATGGGCATCTACGAAACCCCGTACGAGGATTTCGGTCGGCTGACCTACGAGATGTGGCGCGCCGCGCGCCTGGTGATCGACACCGGCGTGCACAGCAAGGGCTGGACCCGCGAGCAGGCGTTGGCCTACCTGCGTGACCACACCGCGCTGAGCGAGCATGAAGTGACCACTGAAGTGGACCGCTACATTTCCTGGCCGGGCCAGGCGCTGAGCTACAAGCTGGGCGAGATCGCCATCGTGCGCCTGCGTGCGCAGGCCGAGAAGGAGCTGGGCGACAAGTTCGACATCAAGGGCTTCCACGACACCCTGCTCAAGCAGGGCTCGGTGCCGCTGCCGGTGCTGGAACAGCAGATCCAGGCCTACATCGCCGAGCGCAAGAAGGCCTGACCGTTACCGGGTAGTGCCGGCCGCTGGCCGGCAATCCGACCCGGTCACGGGGTCGGATCCCTTTCCCGTGGAAAGGGCTCCGACCCCCTCTCACCTCAGCCTACCGCCCGCGGCTTGGCCACGCGTGCTGCGAAGGTCGGCAGCACCAGCAGGGTCAGCACGGTGGCGGTGATCAGGCCACCGATCACCACCGTCGCCAGCGGCTTCTGCACCTCCGCACCGGAACCGCTGGCGATCGCCATCGGAATGAAGCCGACGATCGCCACCAGCGCCGTGGTCAGCACGGCTCGGATGCGGCTGGAGGCACCGTTGATCGCCGCCTGCAGCGGCAGGTCGCCGGCATCCAGGCGTTCGCGGATCGCCTGCATCAGCACCAGGCCATTCAAGGTCGCCACGCCGGACACGGCGATGAAGCCGACCGCTGCCGATACCGAGAACGGCATGCCCCGCAGCAGCAGCGCGAGGATGCCGCCGACCAGCGCCAACGGCACGCAGCTGAACACCAGAATGGCTTCCTTGCCGCTGCGCAGGGCCATGAACAGCAGGCTGCCGATCAGCAGGAACACTACCGGTACCACCGTCGCCAGCCGCTTTTCCGCGCGCTGCAGGTTCTCGAACTGGCCACCCCAGGTCAGGTAGGCACCCGGCGGCAGTGCCACGTCGGCTACCGCGGCCTGCGCTTCGCCGACGAAGCCGCCCAGGTCGCGGCCACGCACGTTGGCCTGCACCACCACGCGGCGGCTGCCGTTGTTGCGGCTGATCTGGTTCGGCCCTTCGCTCACGGTAATGCGCGCCACCGACGACAACGGAATCACCAGCCCCGATGGCGTGGCGATCGGCAGCGATGCCAGCTGGTCCGGATCGTTGCGCGCGGCATCGTCCAGGCGCACCACCACGTTGAAGCGGCGGTCGCCTTCGAAGATCTTGCCCGCCGCAGTACCGCCGATGCCGGTGGACAGTGCATCACTCACATCCGCCGCAGTCAGCCCATACTGCGCCGCCGCCACATGATCGATCGCCACGTTCAGCGTGGGCAGGCCGGAGATCTGTTCCACCCGCACGTCGGCCGCGCCACCCACCGCACGCAGCTTCAGCGCCACCTGGTCGGCCACCTTCTGCAGCTGGCTGAAGTCATCGCCGAAGATCATTACGGCCAGGTCGGTACGCACGCCGGAAATCAGCTCGTTGAAGCGCAGCTCGATCGGCTGGCTGAACTCGAAACTGTTGCCCAGCTGCTGCCCGGCCAGCTTTTCGAAACGGGCCACCAGCGCGTCCTTGGCCAACTTCGGATCGGGCCAGTCCTTGCGTGGCTTCAGCACGATCACGCTGTCGGAGATGTTGGTCGGCATCGGATCGATCGCCGCCTCGGCGGTACCGGTACGCGAGAACACGGTCTCCACTTCCGGCTGCTTGGCAATCACCTTTTCCAACGCCAGTTGCATGGCCAGTGACTGCTCCAGCGACGTCGACGGCACGCGCAACGCCTGCATCGCCACGTTACCTTCGTCCAGCGTCGGCATGAACTCGCGGCCCAGCAGCGAGAACGAGCCGATGCCCACCACCACCATCATCACCGCACTGGCCACTACCGTGCGCGGATGCGCCACAGCCTTGCGGATCACCGGCTCGATGCGCGCGCGCAGCACGCGTATCAGCCTGGTCTCGTGCTCGCCGTCGTCTGCATGTGCATTGCCGTCCTTCAGCTTCGGCTCGCGCACCAGCAGCGCCGTCATCGCCGGCACGAAGGTGAAGGAGAACAGGAAGGCACCGACCAGGGCCAGCATGAAGGTCGCCGCCATCGGGTGGAACGTCTTGCCCTCCACACCTTCCAGGGTGAGGATCGGCGCGAACACCAGCAGGATGATCAGCTGGCCGAACGCCGCCGGGCGCGCCATCTTCAGCGCGGAATCGGCGGCCACGCGCAGCCGTTCCATCGCGGTCAGCGCCCGGCCCAGTTCGGCGCGGCGCTGGCCCAGCATCAGCAGCGTCGACTCGACCACGATCACCGCACCGTCCACCAGGATGCCGAAGTCCAGTGCACCCAGGCTCATCAGGTTGCCGCTGATGCCGAAGCGGTTCATGCCGATCACCGCGAACAGGAACGACAGCGGAATCACCAGCGCGGTGATGGTGGCCGCGCGCAGGTTGCCCAGCAGCAGGAACAGCACCACCACCACCAGCAGCGCGCCCTCGGTGAGGTTCCGGGCCACGGTCTTGATGGTGGAATTGACCAGCACACTGCGGTCCAGCACCGGTGCGGCCACGATGTCGGCCGGCAGCGACGTGTTCACCTGTTCCAGACGTGCGGCTGCGGCCTGCGCCACGGTGCGGCTGTTGCCACCGGCAATCATCAGCGCGGTGCCCAGCACGGCCTCGTGGCCGTTGCGGCTGGCTGCACCCAGGCGCGGCGCGCGGCTCAGTTCCACGGTGGCTACATCGGCCACGCGCACCACCACGCCATTGCGGGTGGCCACCGGCGCCTGTGCAAGATCCTCGGTGGTCAGCGCCAGGCCATCGGCACGCACCACCAGGCCTTCGCCGGCCCGCTGCACGAAGCCGGCGCCGGCCTGCACGTTGGAGCGCTGCAGCGCGGTAACCAGGTCGGCCAGGCCGAGGCCATGCGCGGCCAGTTTGGCGCTGTCCGGATGCACGCCGTATTCCTTGACGTAGCCGCCGACCGTATCGACACCGGCCAGCCCCGGGCTGGAGCGCATCTGCGGCGCGATGATCCAGTCCTGCACGGTGCGCAGGTAGGTCGCGCGCTCTTCCGGCGTGCGCAGCAGGTTGCCTTCCGGCGTGCGGTAGACCTCGCCGGCCTGCCAGCCGGCTTCACCGGGCTTGGCCAGCCTGGTCGGATCGAACGCGGTGAAGTCCACCGTCCACATCAGCACCTCGCCGAGGCCGGTGGTGACCGGCGACAGCATCGGCGACGCACCATCGGGCAGGTCTTCCGATGCCTCGCGCATGCGTTCGGCCACCTGTTGGCGGGCGAAGTAGATGTCGGTGGCATCGGTGAAGATCGCGGTGACCTGCGAGAAGCCATTGCGCGACAGCGAACGCGTGGTGGTCAGGCCGGGAATGCCGGCCAGCGCGGTTTCCAGCGGATAGGTCACCTGCCGTTCGATCTGCTCCGGGGTCAGCGCCGGGGCCACCGTGTTGATCTGCACCTGGCGGTTGGTGATGTCCGGCACGGCGTCGATCGGCAGCTTGCCCAGCTGGAACAGGCCCACGGCGGCGATCAGCGCCGCCATGAACACCACCAGCCAGCGGTGGCGCACCGCTGTTTCAATGATCAGCTTGAACATGATCGCCTCCTCAGTGGCCGTGCTCGGCTTCGCCCTTGGCCAGCTCGGCCTTGAGCAGGAAGGCGTTGGCACCGACGATGCGCTCGTTGCCGCTCAGGCCACCGAGGATCTCGATGCGGTCACCGGCACGGCGCCCGGCCAGCACTGGCTGCGCTTTGAAGCCACCTTCGACGGCGACGAACACCGCGCTGCTTCCATCGACGTTCTGCACCGCATCGGCGGGCACGCTGAGCGAGCCGTCCTGGCCTTCGGTGACCACCACGGCCGATACCGGCGAACCGGCCGGCGGCAGCGATGCATCCACCGGCGTGGCGCGGATCACTGCGACGCCGCCCTGCTGCCGTACATCGGCGGCCGAACCGGTGACGGTAGCGGTGAAGCTGCCACCCGGCACGCTCACTTCCAGCTTCATGCCGGGCATGACCTGTGCAGCCAGCGCTGGCGGTGCGGTGAACACCAGCTCGTTCATCGACGGGTCGGCGACGTCGGCCACCGCACTACCGGCGGCGACCACACCGCCCGGCGTGACCTGCACGTTGCCGACGATGCCGGCCACCGGGCTGGTGATGCGCACGCGTCCACTGGCATCGGGCGCACCGTTGGCGGCGGCCTGTGCCTGTGCGGCAGCGGCCTGGGCCTGTGCCGCCAGCGAACGCGCACGCGAGGCTTCCAGCTCCTGGCGGGCGACCACGCCCTGGTCGACCAGGGCCTTGTCGCGGCCATAGGCCAGGCGTGCGGCCTCGGCTTCGGCGGATGCGGCCAGCGCATTGGCGCGGAACACCGCTGCCTCGCCACTGACCACGATGGCCAGCGCCTGGTTCTGTTTCACCGCCGTGCCCGGCGCGACCAGTACGCGCTCGACGCGGCCGGTCACGGTCGAGGCCACCGAGGCACGGGCACCGACCGAGGGTTCCACCCGACCGGCGAGGCGGGTGGAACCGCCACCGCCGCGACCGACGGCAACCACTTCGATACCGGACGCCTTGATCTGCTCAGGGGTCAGCGGTACCACGCCTTCATCGGTGTCTGCCGGCGTCTTCGCGGATTCGGCCTTGGCTTCCTTGCTGCCGGGCGCGTGGCCATGGCTGTCGTCGGTGCCGGCCTTGGTCGCAGCGGGGTCTTCATTGGCAGGTGTCTGCGCGTTGCCAGCGCAGCCGGCCAGCAACACAGTCAGCAGCATGCCGCCGATCAGCGGAAAAGTACGGGAGAGAGTCATGGGGCCTCCACAAAGGGTGCGCGCCCTTCAAGGCGGGCAAGATCGATTTCCGCGCCGACGCGCGACAGGCGCGCATCCACGGCGGCGGCGCGGGCGGCGATAAGAGCGCTGCGCGTGCTGCGCAGTTCCAGCTGCGAGATGCGTCCGGCGTCGAAGCCGATGCGGGCCAGGCGATACGCCTCTTCGGCGGCGACCACGCTTTCATCGGCGGCGCGGGTTCGGCTGCCGGCGGCCTTCAAACCGGCCACGGCGGAGAGGCGTGCCGCCTCGCTGTCGCGGCGCTGCTGGTCCAGGCGCGCTTCGGCCGCGCGCTGGTCGGCATTGGCGGCGCGGATGCCACCGCGGTTGCGGTCAAACAGCGGGATGCTGAGGCTGAGCCCGAGGTTGTAGGCACGCTCGCCGCCCTCTCGGAAGCGGGTCTGCGCGGCGGTGACGCTGAGGTCGGGCAGGGCGCGCTTGCGCTCCACCTCGACCAGTTTGCCCGCCGCATCGGCTTCGGCTTCAGCGATGCGCACCGCCAGTGCGGTATCGGTGGCGCCGCGTGGCAGCGGCGGCGCACGGTCGAGCAGGCTGTCGCCGATCGACTGCACCGGCGCATCCAGCAGTGCAGCACCGGCCAGGCGGGCCAGCGCGGCATCGCGGAAGGCCTGCGCTTCATCCAGCGCGGCGTTGGCGTTGGCCACTTCGCTCTGCGCCTGCACCGCGCGCAGTTGCGGTTCGCGGCCCTGCTTGACCATCGCGTTGACGGCGTTGGCGTCATCGCGGGTGAGGCTCAGTGCCTCTTCGGCCAGGGTGTAGCGGCGCAGTGCACTTTCCGCCTGTGCGTAGACCACCGCCAGCTGGCTGGCCACATCGCTGCGGCTCTGCGTGCCACGCAGGTTGGCCGCCTGTGCCTCGGCGCGGGCCGCACGGACGCGCGCGCCGCGCTGGCCCCAGACCTCCAATGGCTGGGACAGGGTAAGCACGCTGTCGGCCTTGCCCATGCCGCCATAGGAGCCGGTGCCCCAGGCGTTCTCGGCCGACCAGGACAGGGAAGGGTTGGGCAGTGCGCGGGCCTGGTCGGCGCGCGCGTCGGCGGCCTCGGCCAGCGCCGCACCGACGCGGGTACCTGGCAGCTGGTCCAGGCGTTCAAGCAGGGTGTCGTAGGAAGGGGCGGCTTGCGCCATCACCGATGCCGCCGGGGCCAGGCCCAGCAACACGGCGACGACCCGCCCGGCCGCACGCAGCGACCGAGGTGTCAGGATCGACATAGGGGGATTCCGGTTGTGAGTGAAACGGGAGCCCGCAATCGCGGGACGCGCTCAACTCACGCCCGGGGGGGACGCGTCAATTCATCCTGGGCGACCGCATAGGTCGCCGCGTCGCCGACATTCATCCAGCGCGCCGGCAGCGGCGCACCGAAGGCGGCGAGGGTGCTGGCCGGCAGGCTCAGGTTGGAGTGGTGGCAGTGGTTGTGGCTGCAGGCACCGGCGTGCTTGCTGTCACTGTCACCCTCGGCATCGTTGGCGTTGCTTTCCACGTGCACCGCAGTGGTGTCGTGCGGTTCGACCGCGCAGGCCAGCACGTCGGCCACCGGCACGACCACGAACGCCGCCATCAGCAGCATCATCAGGTACGTACGCAGTTGGCGGGTGATCCGGCGCATGGAAGGGAGGCTAGCAAGCGGTTTTCGCCGGATACAATATCAATGGCCGCTTCGGGAATCCGTCGGATTCTCCCGTTCAGGTGGACCGGGCGCGGGGTCGGATCCCTTTCCTCCGGAAAGGGCTCTGACCCCACCGCGTT
>NZ_JBHHMJ010000435.1:0-341 GCF_042136455.1 Stenotrophomonas sp. 3diitr2024 | reverse complement strand
AGCGACACGCCGCAACCGCATCGCCTGCAGGAAGGCGAGGTGGTCGCACCTTTCGAGGGAACGCTGGGCATCGAGTTCAGTCCCGCGCGTGCCACCGAACCGCCCCGGCTGTAATACAGCACCAGAATCTCGCCCATCGTGCCCGCTTCTCCTCGTCGTGTGGCCACCAGTATGGCTATCCTGCTAGCATTCCGCATCGGGTACCCTTCCACCGACTTGATAATTGTATTTTATGTATGAAATCATCACTGTAGTATCTAAGATGAAGGTAAGCAGTTTATACCGTCTTGCTTAGGAAGGTATTACTATTGATTGATTGTGAAGACCTGGCTACGATAGTA